>CADATR010000009.1 GCA_902790885.1 uncultured Eubacteriales bacterium | reverse complement strand
GGAACCATTCAGGAATATGAAGATGATCGGATGGGAATATTCACGATAAATGTAAGCGATAAGGACTATCCGGCAGTTGCTGACTATCTGACAAAACACGGCATGCGCTGGAGAGATCTCAGCAGTAATGCGAACTAGGGAAGGAGGCAACGCATGACACTCAAGAATTTTACTTTTGCGCAGATATTCAAGATGCTCATCGTACCGGCCTTTTTCGCGACGCTGAAGATGCTCGCCATCGCCGGAGTCATGTCGACTTTTCTGGGCTTCATATTCGGAGTGATACTTGTCGTCACTGAAAAGGGCGGCCTGTATGAAAACATCGTGATCAACAGGATACTGGAGTTCATAGTAAACATGATAAGGTCGTTCCCGTTCATCATTCTGATGATTTCCATAATCCCGTTCACAAGGCTGATCGCCGGCACTTCGATCGGAGAGACCGCGGCTCTCGTGCCTCTTACCGTAGCGTGCACGCCGTTCATGGCCAGGATATTCCAGAACAGCTTCAAGGAAGTTGACCCGGCTCTGATAGAGGCGGCTCAGTCATTCGGAGCTTCTAAATGGCAGATCGTTTTCAAGGTGATGCTCAAGGAGTCGGTACCTTCGATCATCTCGGGCCTGTGCCTTGCGATCATCAATCTGCTTGGATGCACTGCGATGGCCGGAGCGATCGGAGCTGGCGGACTCGGAGCGGTAGCCCTGCAGTACGGATATCAGAGCTTCAATCTCAAGATCATGTACTCGATAGTAGTCATATTGATCATTCTGGTCGCTCTTATACAGTATTTCGGCGACTGGATCTATAAGAAGCTCAAATAAAACAGGTTATAACGCAGTTGGGCGTTTGACATAATCTCACTATTTTCAAGGAGGAAAAACAGTTATGAAGTTAAAGAAGTTTATGGCTATGCTGCTGATAGCGGTTATGGCATGCTGCCTTGCGACAGCCTGCGGAAGCTCTGAAAGCGCTGAGGAGCCTGCAGAAGAGGCTGCTGTTGAAAAGACAGACGTTAAGATCGGTGTCCGTTCCGACCTGATCGATTACTATAACGCTATCGAGCCGGTGCTTCAGGCAAAAGGATACAATCCTGAGATGGTATCCTTCGATGACAGCATCCAGCCTAACGTTGCTCTCGCTGAGGGAAGCATCGACATCAACTGGTTCCAGCACGAGCCATATCTGACAGCATACAATGCAGAGAACGGAACTGACTTCGTCATGGTACAGCCTAAGACATACGCTCCTCTGTTTGCTATGTATTCAACAAAGCATAAGAGCGTTGATGAACTCCCTGACGGAGCTGTTATCGGAGTATGCAACGATGCTACAAATCAGGACAGAGGTCTCAAGATGCTTGCTGACAACGGCCTCATCACTCTCGACGAGAGCGTAGAAGTGGCTACAGTCCATGACATCAAGGACAATCCGCACAACTTCACATTCCAGGAAGCTGAGATGCAGATGCTGCCACAGTCGATCGACGACCTCGACGCTATCTGCCTCGCAGGACAGCACATGGTAAATGCCGGCAGCGATCCATCCGCATACCTCATCAAGTCTTCTGACGAGCAGGAGTACGCGGTAGGCTTCGTAGTAAACGCTGCTGACGCTGAATCTGAATGGGCTAAGGATATCGCTGCTACAGCTCAGTGCGATGAGCTCGCAGCTGCACTGGAAGAGGTTTCCGGCGGAGCTCTGCTGCCAGTCTGGAAGTAATACTTCTTCATCATTAATTCCTTAATTTATGCGGGTCAACTGCATACCATAAATAACAAGGAGACAAAAGGAATTGGAACTTATAGTACCTGAAATGACGCCGAAGGAAAGAGCTCTGGCTTATTCCAGAGGTGAAGAAACAGACCGCATTCCTACATCTCTTAGTGCGGGGGAGACAGCTCCCCCGCTTTATGGTTTTACCATAAGAGATTACTACTTTTCGGCTGACGCGATGGTAGCTGTGGAGAGCGGGCTTGCTGAGGACTTTCAAGCGGACAACATGGGCATAGGACTCGGCCTCCGGACAGTCATCGAGGCTCTCGGTACAGAGCTTTGCTATCCTGAGGACAGCGTCTCTTACATAGTGAAGCCGAGGCTGGACTCTTTCGACCAGCTGTCCGAGCTTGGAATGCTCAATATAGACAAGGACGGGAGACTTCCTCTCATCGTTGAGGCTTTCGAACGTCTGATGGACAAGTACGGAAACATGAGGAATTTCGGAAGCGGACTGGCAGGGCCGTTTACGACGGCTGCAAGCCTTATCGGGACTGAGAAGTTCCTTGTTTCGACTGTAAAGAACAAGGAGGGAGTCCACAGACTGCTTCAGTACAGCACTGACGTCATAGTGGAGCTCTGCCGTGATCTCAACAGGCGCCTCGGGATAAAATTCATGCTTTCAGAGCCGATGGGGGCAAAGAACCTCATCAGCAAAAGGCAGTTCAATGAGTTCTTTCTGCCTTATCTTGAGCAGGCTGTAAGGCGCATGAATGAGTATCAGGGCGCTACATCCATACACATGTGCGGAAGCACAAGGGACAGGTGGCAGGAGATAATCGATGCAGGGGTCTCCAACTTCTGGGTCGATAACTGCGAGAGCCTGAAGGAGCTGAAAGAGGGCTACGGGGACCGTATAGGGATAACCGGTAATGTGCCTCCGGTAGACATACTCAGAAACGGCACACAGGAGCAGATATATGACTGCATACGAAAATGCATAGAAGATGCCGGCGATAATCCAAAGGGCTACACGATATGTCCGGGATGCACAACGCCGGTAGGTACAACAAAAGAGCAGATGATAATGTTCATGAACGCGGCAACAACTCTCAGCAGGGGGGCCAGAAAAGGGCAGCTCCCTGAGGGACTCAAAGATAAACAGTAAAGGAATAACAATGGATACAAAGATCAATGAACTTCTTGACAGAGCCTATAATGTGCGCAAAAACGTGCTGCGCATGGGCTATGTGGACCGCAGAGGCTTTATAGCCCAGGGCCTTGGAGCCTCGGACTTTCTCACCGGACTGTTTTTCCATGCGATGCGCTATGATCCGAAAGACCCGGACTGGGAAGGACGCGACAGATTCCTGCTCTCAGCAGGGCACAATGCGATAGCCGTTTACGCGGCCATGGCTGAAGCCGGAATGATACCTGAAGAATGGCTCGACACCTACGGACTCGATGACAGCCACCTGCCAATGTCGAGCATGCCTAAATACACCCCGGGAATAGAGATCTCCGGCGGCTCCATAGGACTCGGACTGCCTATAGCGGTCGGCATGGCCATGGGCCTTAAAAGAAAGAATTCGGATTCCAGAGTGTATGTAATGATGGGTGATGGCGAGATGGCTGAGGGCCCTACGTGGGAGGCAGCGACATCCGCCTGCTCATATAAGCTCGATAACATCATCGGCCTGGTAGACGCCAACGGCATACAGGCTGACGGCCTTACTAGCACGGTAGTAAATACTGAGCCGCTGGATGAGAAATTCAGGGCGTTCGGCTTTGATGTACAGAGAATAAACGGAAACAGCATGACTGAGGTGGTGCGCGCTCTCGACAACGCGAAGAACTCCGAAGAGAAGAAACCTCACATGATAATCTGCGACACGGTGCCGGGCACAGGGCTGGATTTCCTGATCGGCAATCCTAAGAGCCATTTCATCAGCCTTGATGAAGAGGGCTGGAAGAGAGCTTTTGAAGAACTTGAAAGGGGCAAAGAGTAATGAACAAAGGTGTACAGAGTGTAATAAGTGATTCCAATATCATTACTTCGCACCCGGTGATGGCGGAACCGTTCGGAAACGCCCTCATAGAGATCGCAAAGAATAACGACAGAATAGTAGGCTTCAGCGCCGACCTCGCGAAGTATACCGACATCCATATATTCAGGGATGCTTTTCCCGACAGGTTTTACAATGTGGGAATGTCGGAGCAGCTGATGATGTGTGCCGCTGCCGGTCTTGCCAGGGAGGGGTTCATCCCTTACGCAACGACTTATGCCACATTCATAGCGAGGAGATGCTACGACTTTATCTCTCAGGCTATCTGTGAGCACGGACTCAATGTAAAGATCATTGGAGGACTCCCGGGGCTTCAGTCCGGATACGGACCGAGCCACCAGGCGACCGATGACCTCGCCATACTTGGAGCCATGCCTGATCTTACCATAATCGATCCGTGCGACGCGGTCGAAACCATGCAGGCCACGGCAGCTATAGCGGAGTATGACAGACCGGTATACATGAGGCTTCTCAGGGGAAACAGGGTACCTGTAGTCCTCGATAAATATGATTATGTATTTGAGATCGGCAAGGCAAAGCTGCTGAAGGACGGAAGCGATGCCCTTGTTATATCGTGCGGAGAAATGACCATGAGATGCCTCGACGCGGCAGAGGAGCTTGAGAAAGAGGGGAGGCATGTTGCCGTTCTCCATGTTCCTACGATCAAGCCGTTTGACAGGGAGACAGTGCTGGCAGCCATAGCGGAGCGCAGCTGTCCGGTATTCACCGCGGAAAATCACACCACGTACGGCGGACTTGGGACGCTGGTTGCTTCTGCTGTTGCGGAAGAAAAGATGATCGCTGACCTGCACAGGATAGCTCTGCCTGATCAGTACCTTGAAGCAGGCACTCTGGGAAGGCTCCAGGATATGTATGGAGTTTCACAGAAAGCCGTATCTGAAACGATGAGAAGTGTGCTCAGGTAGGGACAGGCAGCGATGAAGACAATGACAGGTCTTGTAAAGGAAAAACCTGAAAAGGGAGATTTTGTGCTCAGACACGATCTTCCCGTGCCCGAACCCGGTGATGACGAGGTGCTTATAAAAGTACACTGCACTGCCATATGCGGCACCGACATGCACATAATGGAATGGGACCGCTGGAGCCAGCTTCGCGTAAAACCGCCTTTTATTCCGGGACACGAGACTGCCGGCGTGATAGTAAAAGTAGGAAAGAACGTCACGGAAAGAAAGCCCGGGGACAGGGTGGCATGCGAGACCCATATCCCCTGCGGGGAGTGCTGGTTCTGCAAAAACGGCATGCCTCATATATGCAGCAATGTAAAGCTGTTCGGAGCGACTGAGAACGGGGCCTTTGCTGAGTACGCCAAAATACGCGCTGATTCTGCCTATCTGCTTGATGACAGCATCTCATACGAGAACGCGTGTCTCTTTGAGCCTCTTGGCGCAGGTGTGCATGGCGCCGAGGCAGCGGAGGTCTGCGGAAAAACAGTGCTTGTCAGCGGCTGCGGCCCGATAGGGCTGACTGCGGTGAGCGCCTGCAAAACTTTCGGGGCGCGGATGGTGATAGCCTGCGATCTCAATGATGAACGGCTTGCGGCGGCGCTTGAGATGGGCGCGGATCATGTTGTAAACAGCGGAAAGGAAGACCTGCTTAAGGAGGTCCTTAAGCTTACGGATGGGATAGGGGCAGATGCGGCCATAGACATAACCGGCGCAGGCGCTGCTATCCGTGCCGGCCTGAGATGCGTGCGCGCAGCAGGCATCATGGTATGCGTGGGGCTTCCTACAAATGAGGTGTCACTCGATCTGACAAATGACCTGATCTACAGAGAAATAAAGCTCACCGGCATTTCGGGCCGCAAAATATGGGAGACCTGGCATGATTTCTCAAAGGTGATGAACGGACCTTATTTCAGACCAGAGAAGATCATGGGCCGGAAATACGCGCTTACTGACTATGAAAAGGCTTTTGAAGCTGTGAGGGCCGGAGTTCCCGGTAAGATGATACTTTACCCGGACCCGGCTGATATGGATGTTTAGAGGGGAAAATGAAACACGCAGCAGGTAATATCGACAGAATGCATGTGCTCAGGCTTGAGCCCGGGGAGGACGTGCTTGGATGCATTCAGAAATACTGTGAAGAAGAAAAGCTGACAGACGGCGTAGTTGTGTCGGGAATAGGCAGCCTTGACGGATGCACTTTCTTCGACCCTATGGAGATACCCGGAAAACCCGGCTGTTATGGATATGTAACACCTATAGATCTTCCTTCCCCTATAGAACTTATCGGGCTTAGCGGGATCATCTGCAGGGGTGATGACGGAGAGCCGGTACCCCATATACACGCCGCCTTTGCTGATGAAAAGGGAAACGAGTACGGAGGGCATCTGAAGGATGGCAACAAAGTGCTGGTCACTGTGGAGCTGGTGATCGCGGAGATAAAAGGCGTCGCCATGACCCGGGCACTCGATCCGTCAAAGGGAGTGCCTGTGCTGTCACCTGAGGAATTATGAGCGGAAGAGATCGGATATGGAGAAGATAGGATTCATAGGACTTGGAGTAATGGGGTATCACATGGCGCTCAACCTTAGCAGAAAGTCAGGGATGCCTGTGACCGGGTTCGATATCAGCAAAAACAGGCTAAGGATGTTCGAAGACGCGGGCGGAACAGCTGCTTCTTCCGCGGAAGAGATCTACCGTGAGTGCGGCAGTATACTTCAGATGCTCCCTACACATCAGACGATAGAGGCATCTGTCAGGGAAGCAGTCAGACTCGGCAGGCCGGGGAACGTGATCATCGATCTTTCATCGGCGGATCCTTCGCTGATAAGAAAGCTCGACGAGGAAGTGCGCGAAGCCGGAATGCATCTGCTTGACTCTCCGGTAAGCGGAGGAAATCCCATGGCTGAGGCAGGCACGCTTTCGATAATGATCGGAGGCGAAAAAGCTGTTTTCGAACAGGTAAAGCCGTTGCTTGAATGCATGGGTACACCGGTATATACAGGCGGATCCGGAAGCGGTGATACCGTAAAGCTGATAAACAACATGATAGGCGGCGCGATGCTTGCATCATATGCTGAGGCCTATTCACTGGCAAAAAAAGCAGGACTGGACCTGAATATCGTTTTTGAGGCTACAAAGGGCGGCTTTGTTGGCGGACCTCTGTATGAGAACAAAGTGCCTAAGATCATTGCCGGGGATTATGAGCCGGGGGCAAGGATAGCCGTTCATTATAAGGATATTGTAAACGCGATGGGATTCGCTGCAGGCATGGACATGGAACTTCCGGTGACAGGAAGGGTATACGATATAATGAAATGGATGATGGATAACGGCTATGCCGATGAAGATCAGGCTGCGATGATACGCTATTATGAACAGATGTAGTTCAGGCTGTTTATATTTCAAACATCGGTCATTAAGAACGACTTAATGAAAAGCGGCTGCTTTATGTTATGCAACCGCTTTTTTTAGTGGATTTTGTTCTTATGCAACAATTATAGAATTAATCGATTGTCAACGTATTGTTTGTCAGGACAATAAAAATAACAAATTAACAAAGCTTGCTATATAATTCACAAGCATGCCTGAAAAGGGACGTGTAAGTTATTTGTAATTGTTTATTAGTAAATCAAAAGTTTAAGGAGTATTATCATGGAAGAACACAGAAAAAGCAGCGGACTGGCTCTGGTGCCATTCGCGGTGTTCATCGTCATCTACCTCGGCGCAGGAATCATTCTGCAGTCCAAGGGCGTAGAGATGGCATTCTATCAGTTCCCTGCAGTAGTAGCAATGTTTATTGCAGTTCTCGTAGCATTCGCTATGAACTACAAAGCCGGCATCAACGAGAATTTCTCGATTTTTGCAAGAGGCGCTGCAAACGAAGACGTTATGGCAATGCTGATGATCTACCTGCTCGCAGGTGCTTTCTCGGCAGTTGCAGGAGCAATGGGCGGAGTTGACGCAACAGTTAACCTGGGCGTATCGATCATCCCTGCATCCCTGCTCACAGCCGGCCTTTTCGTTATCGCAGCCTTCCTCGCAACAGCAACAGGTACATCGATGGGAACCATCGGAGCAATCGTACCTATCGCTCTGGGCGTTGTCGACAAGGCAGGACTCAGCCTTCCTCTCGTTATGGCAGCAGTAGTTTCGGGCGCTATGTTCGGAGACAACCTGTCCATGATCTCAGATACAACGATCGCAGCAACAAGAACTCAGAAAGTCGAACTCAAGGACAAGTTCAGAACAAACTTCTGGATCTCGCTTCCTGCAGCTATCGTTACGATCATCCTTCTCGTTATCTTCGGCAGACCTGAAACAGCTCAGGCTCTCGAAGTAGGCGGATTCGACATCATCAAGGTCATCCCGTACATCCTCGTACTCGTTCTCGCTCTCGTCGGCATGAACGTATTCCTGGTACTGACGATCGGTATCTTCGCTGCAGGCATCATCGGCATGGCTTACGGCGACATCACATTCATGGATTTCGCAGGCAACATCTGGGCAGGATTCCAGGGAATGATCGAAGTATTCCTTCTGTCCATGCTCTGCGGCGGTATCGCTGAGATGGCTAAGCACTACGGCGGTCTCAACTGGCTCATCGACAACCTTTCGAAGACATTCAAGGGCAAGAAGTCGGCTCAGGTCGGACTCAGCGTACTTGCTGCTCTGACTGACATGGCAACAGCAAACAACACAGTTGCTATCATCGTTGATGGCCCTATGGCAAGAGAGATCAGCGAGAAGTATGACATCGACCCTAGAAAGACAGCTTCTATCCTCGATATGTTCACATGCATCATGCAGGGACTCATCCCTTACGGAGCTCAGTTCCTCGTAGTAGCAAGCATGTGCGAAGGCAGAGTAAGCCCGCTCGACATCATCCCTAACAACTGGTACCTCTTCCTCCTCGCAGGATTCGCTGTCCTTTCGTACTTCGTGCCTTGGTATGAGAACATCACACTCAAGGGCAAGTGGGACTGGAAAGAGAATAAAGTCGTAGAATAATAAAAACGTAAAAAACCTTCTTATAATTATAATGCGAGTCAATGCCGGCACCCCGGATTCGGGTTTCCGGCATAGCTTGCTTAAAAGGAAACAGAAATGGGTATAATCGAACAATACGGACACGGTCTGGAAATTCCAAAAGACGAGCTGACAGCAATTGAGAGGGATAGGCTGCTCAGCGAAGGTAAGGAAGTCGACAGAATAATGTGCTGCATCGACACCGGTGAGACTCTCGCTCCTATGATAGGTCTGAAGGTGAGGGATTATTACTTCTCATCACAGAAGATGCTCGAGCTAGAGCAATATATATATGATACCTTCCATTCAGACGGAGCGGGGCTGTCAACGACACTGCGCGGAATGGCTGAGGCAATGGGGTCAAAGATAAGATACTTTGATCACAACATCGCTCAGCTGGAGCAGCCGGCGCTCGCGAGTCTCGATGAGGTGGACAAGGCGAAGCTTGTCGACGTCGATAAGGACGGCAGGCTCCCTATAATCCTCGAAGGACTCAGGCTGGTAAAGAAAGAGCTCGGTGACAAGGTGCCTGTAAGCGGAACAGTCACTGGCCCGTTTACGATAGCAGCCATGGTGGTCGGAACGGAAAAGCTCCTCATAGGCATGATAAAGAAGCCTGAGAAGGTGAAGCAGCTTATGGAAGTGATCACCGAGAACAACGAGCGCTATATAGCTCGTATGCTCGAGATGGGCATCGGCGTAGGCTTCGCTGACCCTGTAAGCACCACATCTCTTCTGAGGGTGAAGCAGTACAAGGAATTCTCGCTCCCGTATTTCCAGCACAATGTGGATTTCATAAAGAAAAACGGCGGAGGCTGCGGCCTTCATATCTGCGGCGGAAGCCGCAAGCTCTGGGAGACTCTCAATGAGACGGGCATCGGATGCTTCGGACTTGACAACATCGAGGACCTCGCAGAAGCAAAGGAGGTGCTCGGACCTCACATGGCCATCCAGGGCAATGTGCCGCCGGTAGACGTTATCAGGCTCGGCACACCGCAGGATGTTCTGAGATCGGGAAGGGAATGCATCAGAAAAGCCTGGGATTCGCCTAACGGATTCACACTGACATCCGGATGCCAGACGCCGATGGATACTCCTGCTGAAAACCTGCAGGCGCTCATGGACTGCGCCCGCATATTCGGAAGGTATCCTATCGATACAGAGCTTCTTGAAGCCGACGACTGATTCAGCTGACAGACGAATTTAGTTAACATACGAATTCAACTAACATACGAATTGAATAAAAGAAGGTCCTATGTTGCCTGCCGGGCACGCTCTCGCTAACATTCGCACGCAACGGTACTAAGCTCTGACATCGCCTTCGGCTTGTCAATCGCTAAGTGCCGGCGTGCTCGAGTTACCCGGCTAGGCATCATAGGACCTTCTTCTTAATCTATAGATGAATCTGGTTCGATAGAAAATATCAATAATGCTAGCAAGGCTTTATTCGTATAATTAAAAGGTAGGGGTCGCTTACCACGGCTTATATAAGTTGTAGATTTATAGGAAAGAGGGTTCATTTTATGGAAATCATCAAAGAACTTCCTGCGGTATTTGAAGAATTCGCAGAAGCAAGAAGAAACGCTTTCATCAATGTAAAAAAGGTAAAAGATCAGGGAATCCCTGTAATCGGATCATATTGCACATATTTTCCACAGGAGCTCGCTATCGCTGCAGGCTGCGCAACAGTAGGTCTCTGCTCAACATCTGGTGAAACTATTCCAGCTGCTGAGAAGGATCTTCCTGCAAACCTCTGTCCGCTGATCAAGTCCAGCTATGGATTTGCTAAAGAGGACAAGTGCCCGTTCTTTTACTTCAGTGATATCGTTGTAGGCGAGAATACCTGCGACGGAAAGAAGAAGATGTATGAGCTGATGCAGGACTTCAAGGATGTATTCATCATGGATCTTCCTAATTCGCAGAGCGAGAAGGGCCTTGCGCTGTATAAGGAAGAACTCCTCAGACTCAAGGCTTATATCGAAAAGAAATTTGATATCACCATAACAGATGATGACATGCGTAAGGCAGTCAAGCTCGAGAACGAGATCAGAGTTGCGAAGAAGAACCTGATCGATACCATGAAGAACGATCCGTGCCCGGTATCCGGACTCGACATGTTCCATGTGCTCTACGGCAGCGGATTCAAATTTGACCACACGACCATTCCTGGCGAGATGAAAGCTGTTCAGGAAAAGATCGAAAAGGAATATGCTGAAGGCAATAAGCTCGACAAGAAGGCCCGCATCGTAGTCACAGGATGCCCTATCGGCGGAGTTACCGAGAAAGTTCTCAAAGCCATCGAAGATAACGGCGGTGTCGTAGTAGCAATGGAGAACTGCGTTGGCGCCAAGCAGTATGACAGACTGGTTGACGAGGATGCAGAGGACATCTGGGAAGCAGTTGCTTACAGATATCTCCAGATCGGATGCTCCGTAATGACACCAAATCCTAACAGATATGACCTGCTCGGAAGAACCATCGACGAGTACAAGGCTGACGGAGTTATCGAAATGACACTTCAGGCTTGCCATACATATAATGTTGAGTCCAAGTCGATCGAGAAATTCTGCACTGAAGAGAAGCATGTCCCATACTTCCACGTTGAGACAGACTACTCAACAGCAGATGTTGCTCAGCTCAACACACGTATCGCAGCATTCATCGAGATGCTCTAAGCAGGCGAATACAGAGATACTGAATACTATTCATCAGAAGCAGGCTCATGCCTGCTTTTGTTATGCATATGTTTGCATAAAAATACACCTAAAGTAAAAATAATTCAAAATAGGGGTTGAATAAATATACAGCAGATAGTATAGTCATACGCGTAAACAGACTAAATACTAACAAAAAGGAGATCAAATCATGAAAAAGAAATCATTAGCACTCATTCTTGCACTTGCAATGATATTCACATTTGCACTTAGCGCATGCGGAGGCGGAGCTTCCGAAGAAAGCAGCGAAGCGACAGAAGAAAAAGAAGTTCTGAAGGTAGTTACCGAGGCAACATTCGCTCCGTTCGAAACAACAGAGGACGGCGATGACACGATCGTAGGTTTCGACCCTGACATGATGGCAGCTATCGCTGAGGACCAGGGCCTCGAGCTCGAATGGGTCAACATGGAGTTCGATTCACTCATCCCGGCTCTTCAGTCAGACCAGGGCGACATCATCTGCGCAGGCATGAACAAGCTCGCAGGAGACCGTGCTGAAAAGGTAGACTTCGGCGACACATACTTTGAAAGTGACCTCATGCTTCTCGTAAAGTCTGACAGCGACCTTACAGGCATCGACGCAGTAACATCGGATATGAAGCTCGCGAGCCAGATCGGTACTACAGGCGGAGACATGGTACAGCAGATGCAGGATGAAGGCAAGATCGCATCGGGCGTTGTTCTCAACCAGTGGACAGACTGCTACCTGCAGCTCCAGAACGGCGAAGTACAGGGCGTTATAGTAGACAAGCCGGTAGGAGAGGCTTACCTCAACAACCACGGAGATATCGCCAAATTCGTCGGAGATTCGTTCGGAGAGCACGAAGAATTCGCATTCGCTGTACAGAAGGGCAATACAGAGCTGCTCGAGAAGCTGAATACAGGACTTGCAAACATCAAGGCCAACGGCAAATATGACGAGCTCGTTGACAAGTGGTTCAGCTAATCAGACATCAAAAGGCAAACATCGAAATTTGAAAAACATATAACGGCGAAGGGAATCAGACAAAATGAGTGTATATCTTAAAGGATTTCTCATCGCCTGCAAGGGCATACCCGCCACAGTAGCGGTCAGTCTGATAGCAATAGTAATTGGAGCAGCCTTCGGACTGCTCCTTGCACTGTGTTCACAGACTAAAAGCAAGGTCCTGCAGGTGCTGGCAAAAGTATATATAGACGTAGTAAGAGGCACACCAATGCTTGTGCAGGCCCTCATAATGGCTTACGGTATTCCGTGGCTGCTGCAGTCCTGGGGCATTGGCTTCAAATGGGACGATTACGGCGGTATGGTAGTTCCGGCCGTCATAGTGTGCGGATTCAATTCGGCAGCATATTTGTCTGAAGTAATAAGGTCGGGAATACAGGCGATCGACAAGGGCCAGATGGAGGCCGCCAGATCACTCGGAATGAGCCATGGAATGGCCATGAGACTGGTAATAATCCCGCAGGCCATCAGGATCATTCTTCCGGCATTTGCCAACGAGTTTGTAACACTTATCAAAGAGACATCAGTGCTCGGCTATGTAGGAGTCGTTGAGATACTGAGGCGCGGCCAGCTGTGGAATTCCTCGTCATTCGAGACATTCCCTGCTTATATCGGCGTAGCGCTTGCGTACATGATACTTACGATCCCTCTTTCAAAGGTGATCAACGGCTATGAGCGCAAAATGGCCAGAAAGGAGTCCGCAGCATGAGCATGATAGAGATCAAAGGTCTCCGCAAGAGCTTCGGCGACCATGAGGTGCTTAAGGGAATAGATCAGAACGTTGAAGAGGGCGAAGTGCTCTGCATAGTAGGGCCTTCCGGATCGGGCAAGTCCACGATGCTCCGCTGCATCAACAGGCTCGAGGAGCCTACGGGCGGAGAGATATTCATAGACGGTGAAGCCGTTACCGATAAGAACGTTGATGCCATGAGGACGAAGATGGGAATGGTGTTCCAGTCATTCAATCTCTTCCCGCATAAATCGGTGCTGGAGAACCTCACGATCGGGCCTCTCAACGTGAAAAAGGCCGATAAGAAAGAATCTGAAGAAAAGGCCATGATGCTGCTTGAGCGTGTAGGCCTTGCAGAAAAGGCACATGAATATCCGAGAAACCTTTCAGGCGGACAGCAGCAGCGTGTTGCAATAGCAAGGGCTCTCGCGATGGACCCTGAAGTAATGCTTTTCGACGAGCCTACCTCGGCTCTCGACCCTGAGATGGTAGGAGAGGTTCTCGATGTAATGAAGAGCCTCGCCAGAGAGGGAATGACGATGATAGTCGTTACGCACGAGATGGGATTCGCGAAGGAAGTTGCTGACAAGGTGATCTTCATGGACGGAGGATACATCGTTGAGCAGGGCACACCTGACGCGGTGCTCAATCACCCGCAGATGGACAGAACAAAGGACTTCCTTTCCAAGGTGCTCATCTGACCGGTCATGGTTTTGAAAAAGGTAATCAGGTAATAAATGTACAAAGTTTTCATTGACGGAGCCCACGGGACTACCGGACTCAGAATAAATGAATATCTGGCGGGAAGAAGCGACATAGAGGTGCTGGAGATCGATCCTGAAAAGCGCAAGGATGCGGATGCCCGCGTAAGCATGATAAAAAAGGCGGACGTCAGCATACTCTGCCTTCCGGATCAGGCATCAAGGGAGATAGCGGCAGCTGCTCCGGCTGACTCGGTCATCATCGACACTTCCACCGCTCACCGCACGGATCCTGAATGGGTATACGGCATGCCTGAGCTGACAGCCGGCCAGAGGGAAAAGATCAGGAACAGCACCAGGATAGCGAACCCGGGCTGCCACGCGAGCGGATTCATACTGCTGGTAAGGCCGCTCATAGAAGCGGGGCTCCTTGACAGAGAAGCGCTTCTTACATGCTTCTGCGTAACGGGATACTCCGGCGGCGGAAAGAGCATGATCGCGGACTACGAGAGTGATGACAGGGATCATTTCCTCGATTCGCCGGGCCAGTACGCGCTCGGGCAGACACACAAGCATCTTCCGGAGATGGTCGCGATGACAGGCATTTCGAAGGCGCCGTGCTTCAGCCCTGTTGTAGCCGACTTTTACAGCGGCATGGTCATGACAGTTCCGCTTCACGCTTCGATGCTGAAGAACGGATCTGGCATGACGGATGTAAAGAACGCTTTACATAATCGCTATGATGGTGAGAAGCTCATCAGAGTGTCCGATGAACTGCCGGAGTCCGGCAAGGTGTATTCAAACCCTATGGCGGGCAGCAACGGAATGGAAATGTACGTGGCCGGGAATGAAGACAGAATGCTTCTGATAGCATCGTACGATAATCTCGGAAAGGGAGCGTCGGGCGCTGCTGTGCAGAATCTGAATATCGTACTTGGGACTGAAGAGACCGCCGGGCTTATCTGATCCGGCAGATCCTCAGGAAATTATACAGGAGGGATATGATGGTAAAGATCATTGACGGCGGTGTTACTGCCGCAACAGGATTCAAGGCTGGAGGAATATACAGCGGAATAAAGAAGAACTCGGAGAAGCCTGATCTGGCTCTGATATTCAGCGAGGTGCCGGGAAACGCCGCTGCGGTGTATACAAAAAACAAGGTAAAAGCGGCCCATATCGCTGTTACAAAAAGACATCTGGCAAACGGAACCGCACAGGCCGTGCTCTGCAACAGCGGAAACGCCAATACATGCACTCCTGACGGAGAAGAAGTAGCTGAGAAGGCGACACAGATCGCTGCTGAATGCCTTGGTATCAAGGCTGACGACGTGCTTCCGGCAGCAACGGGAGTGATCGGAGTACCGCTTCCGATAGAGCCGTTTGAGAAGGCGATGCCTGAGCTGGCAGGAAGTCTTTCTAGAACAGGATCGGCTGACGCAGCTCTCGCGATCCTTACTACTGATACATATATAAAAGAATTTGCAGTACAGTTTGAAGTCGGAGATACGCTGTGCACACTCGGAGGAATAGCAAAGGGAAGCGGAATGATCCATATAAACATGGGCACGATGCTAAGCTTCATCTCCACAGACTGTGCCATCAGTCAGGAACTCGTGAGCAAGGCTCTCCATGATGAGATCGCAGACAGCTACAATCAGGTAAGCGTCGACGGAGACACATCCACAAATGATACTGTCGTCGTTATCGCTAACGGCCTTGCCGGAAACCCTGAGATCTGCGAAGAAGGAGAGGCTTACGACGCGTTCTGCGAGGCTCTTCACACCGTAAGCGTCGAGCTCTCAAAGATGATCGCCGGCGACGGAGAGGGCTGCACAAAGCTTCTGGAAGCCCATGTAAAAGGTGCTCCTGATAAAGAGACAGCAAGACTCGTGAGCAAGAGCATCGTCTGCTCCTCGCTCTTCAAGGCGGCGGTATTCGCATCGGACGCCAACTGGGGACGCATACTCTGCGCCATAGGTTATACAGACGCGGAATTTGACGCATCGAATATCGATGTCAGCGTCAGGTCTGAAGCCGGAGAGGTGCTCGTCTGCAAGGGCTCAGCTTCAATACCTTTCGATGATGACTTCGCTACAGAGATCCTTTCGAAGGAGAGCGTTACTGTTGAAGCTGATCTGCATGACGGAGAGGCAGAGGCATACGCGTGGGGATGCGACCTTACATACGACTATGTAAAGATCAACGGCTCTTACCGTTCATAACAGTGAAAGGGTATTTCAGATGGTAAAACAGAAATACATGGAGAAAGCCAACGTACTTATCGAGGCTCTCCCGTATATTCAGAGGTTCAACCGGAAAATAATAGTCATAAAGTACGGCGGCAGCGCCATGATAGATGACGATCTGAAGAAACACGTTATAGAAGACGCCGTTCTTCTGAAGCTCGTCGGATTCAAGCCTGTCATCGTTCACGGAGGAGGCAACGAGATAAGCCGCTGGATGAGAAAGGCAGGCATAGAACCGCAGTTCATCAACGGCCTGAGAGTCACGGATGCTGACACTCTCGAGATAGCGGAGATGGTGCTGGGCAAGGTGAACAGCGATCTTGTGACCATGGCTCAGCAGCTCGGAGTAAGAGCGTGCGGAATAAGCGGCAAGGACGGCAGACTGCTCACAGTAAAAAGGGCAAAGCCGGGAATGAAAGACATTGGCTATGTCGGTGAGATCACAGAGGTAGACACAAAGATAATCGACGACCTTCTGAACGACGACTTCCTGCCTATCATATATCCGATAGGAATGGACAAAAGCGGTCAGTCCTACAACATAAACGGAGACCACGCCGCGGCGGAGATAGCAAAAGCTCTTAAAGCTGACAAGCTCGCGTACCTGACAGACGCTCCTGGCGTCTGCACCGATCCTGATGATCCTGAATCATTCATATCCGAACTCTTCGTTGAAGAGGCCGAGAAGCTGATAGATGAAGGCATCATAACCGGCGGCATGATACCTAAGGTGCGCAACTGCTTCCGCTCCATAGACGGGGGAGTAAACCGGGTGCACATCCTTGACGGAAACATTCCTCACTGCCTGCTTCTTGAGATATTCACCGACAGGGGCGTAGGCACCGTGATAATGAAAGACGGTGTAAAGTACTACAACCGGGAGAGGAGCGAATGATGGACCGCAGTCATATAAAGGAACTGGATGCGAAGTATATCGTCCATACATATAACCGTTACGATGTCGTCGTCGATCACGCCTGCGGCGCACTTATAACCGACGCCAACGGAAAAGAGTATGTGGACCTCTGCAGCGGATATGCCGCGAATTCACTGGGCTATGGCAATGAGGCATGGCTTGACGCCGTCATCGGGCAGCTTAAGAAAGTGCAGCACGCGTCGAACCTGTACTACACGGAACCAGGCCCGCTGCTTGCCGAAAAGCTTGTAAAGAGAAGCGGCCTCTGCAAGGTGTGGTTCGCCAACTCAGGCGGAGAAGCCAACGAAGCCGCGATCAAGACAGCCAGAAAGTACGGCAACACCATCGCGGATCATAAAAAGAATACGATAATATCGCTTAAAAAGTCATTCCACGGAAGAACGCTCGCGACAGTCACCGCGACCGGACTTGCCGAAGCGCAGGAGGTGTTCGGACCTCTCGTGCCGGGCTTCGTACATGCGGAGGTGGATGATGCCGAAGATCTTGAGAAGCTGGCTGATCAGTACGATCCATGTGCCTTCCTGATGGAGCTTGTGCAGGGCGAGGGCGGTGTACATGCTCTCGATAAGGAATTCGTGGCAAAGGCCGCGGAGCTGTGCAGAAGCAGAGACATACTGTTCATAGACGACGAGGTGCAGGTGGGCATCGGAAGAAGCGGAACGCTGTTCGCCTTTGAGCAGTACGGCATAGAGCCTGACATCGTCTCATTTGCGAAGGGCATCGGGGCAGGCCTGCCGATAGGAGGCATAATCTGCGGACCTAAAACCTGCGATGTGCTCGTGCCGGGAGACCATGGCTCAACGTTCGGAATGAACCCGGTGGCCTGTGCAGGAGCCTGCGTAGTGCTCGATACCATGGATGAAGCTTTCCTGGATTCCGTGAAGAGCAAGTCGGAGAAAATACGCGGAGAGCTTAAGCAAATGAAAAAGGTAAGCGGTCTCGACGGGCTCGGTCTCATGATAGGCATAGATCTGGACGGAATGACAGGAGCCGAAGCGGTAAATAAACTAATGGAAGAGGGTGTACTGGCTATCCCTGCAGGGGAAAGACTCAGACTTCTCCCTCCGCTCACGATAAGCGAAGAAGAGATAAAAAGAGCGCTCGAAGCATTGAGTAAAGTGCTCAGCTAAAAAACGTTAAAAGAGTCTTAGGACTGAAGATAAATATGAAAGGGGTCAAAAAAATGGCAGCAAAAGAAATCAAGAAAATAGTTCTTGCTTACTCAGGCGGACTCGATACATCGATCATAATTCCGTGGCTGAAAGAGAACTACAACGATCCTGAGATCATCGCCGTCTGCGGAAACGTCGGACAGAATGATGAGCTTGAGGGACTCGAGGAGAAGGCTATCAAGACAGGCGCAAGCAAGCTTATCGTCGCCGATCTGGTAGATGAAATGGTAGACGAGGTCATCATTCCTTCACTCAAGATGGACGCTACTTATGAAGGCTATCTGCTCGGAACCGCGTTCGCGCGTCCTATCATCGGAAAGAAGCTCGCGCAGATCGCTCTTGAGGAGGGTGCTGACGCTGTATGCCACGGCTGCACCGGCAAGGGAAACGACCAGGTAAGATTTGAGCTTGCTGTCAAAAGATTTGCTCCTGGCATGAAGGTCATCGCTCCTTGGAGGGAGTGGGACATCAAGTCGAGAGATGAGGAGATCGACTATGCCGAGGCGCATAACGTACCTCTGAAGATCTCAAGAGAAACAAACTATTCAAAGGACAAGAACATATGGCATCTGAGCCATGAAGGTCTCGACCTCGAAGATCCTTCACTCGAGCCTCAGTATGAGAAGGAAGGCTTCCTCGAGCTGGGAGTTTCTCCTCTGCAGGCACCGGATGAACCTGAATATGTTACGATCGGATTCGAGGCAGGCGCTCCTGTATCCGTGAACGGCGAAGAGATGAAAGCCAGCAAGATCATCGAGAAGCTTAACGAACTCGGCGGAAAGCACGGCATCGGCATACTGAACCTCGTAGAGAACAGACTGATCGGAATGAAGAGCCACGGCGTTTACGAGACTCCGGGAGGAAGCATACTCTACTTCGCTCACGCTCAGCTCGAGACTATCACGGTAGATAAGGACACCATGCATCTCAAGCAGAAACTGGCGGTCGATTTCGCCGACATGCTGTATAATGGAAAATGGTTCTCGCCAATGCAGGAGGCACTCACAGCGTTCGCTGACGTAGCAAACAAGAACGTCACCGGTGAAGTCAAGCTCAAACTTTACAAGGGCAATATGATCCCTGCAGGCATCACATCGCCATACTCGCTCTACTCTGAGTCACTCGCGTCGTTCGGCGAAAGCGACTACGATCAGGGCCTTGCTGCGGGCTTCATCAATGCATGGGGACTCCCTACGACAGTGCTCGCAATGAGAGAGAAGATGGTACACGATCCTTCAGATATTTCACATCCTATAAAGAGAGACTAGCAGACTATGGAAAAACTATGGGCAGGCAGGACTGCCGGAACAACAGCAAATCTTGTAGACGAGATCAACTCCTCGATAGGAGTCGACAAAAGGCTGTATAAAAGGGATATCGCCGGAAGCATCGCGCATGCTGAAATGATGGCCAAGCAGGGCATCATCACAAGGCAGGAGGCGGATGCGCTTATCGAAGGCCTCAAGGGCATCGAAAAGGACATCACTTCGGGCGCGCTTGAGATCGACCTGACCGCTGAGGACATCCACATGTTTGTGGAGCAGGTGCTCACCGAAAGGATAGGCGACACCGGAAAGATGCTCCATACTGCCAGAAGCCGCAACGATCAGGTGGCTCTGGATACCAAGCTGTACTGCATAGAAGAGGCTGAAAGCGTAAGGGCGCTCCTGTGCGATCTGCTAAGAGTGCTTTCGGATAAGGCCGAAAAGAGCACAGGCATCATAATGCCGGGCTACACTCACATGCAGCATGCTCAGCCGGTATCCTTCGGACAGCATCTTATGGCCTATGCCATGATGTGCGAGAGGGATATCAGCAGGCTAGATGACTGCACAAAGAGGATGCTCGAGAGATCGCCTATCGGAGCCTGCGCGCTTGCAGGCACCACCTTCGATATCGACAGGGAATACGAGGCAGGTCTTCTCGGCTTCACGGGCATAGCGATGAACAGCATGGATGCTGTATCCGACAGAGACCACTTTGTGGAGCTCATATCCGATCTGTCCATAATCATGATGCATATATCCCGTCTTTCAGAGGAGATCATAATGTGGGCGACTTCGGAATTCGGATTCATCCGTCTGCCTGACGAGTACACGACAGGCTCGTCGATCATGCCGCAGAAGAAGAATCCTGATGTCGCAGAGCTCTGCAGAGGCAAGACCGGAAGGGTATACGGCAATCTCATGTCGATCCTTACGACTCTCAAGGGCATGCCGCTCGCGTACAACAAGGATATCCAGGAAGACAAGGAGCCGCTGTTTGATTCCATAGAGACAGTCAAACTCTGCGTTGAGGCCTTCATCGAGATCGTCGATGTCATGGAGGTAAACGAGGATAACATGTACGAATCGGCAAAGAAGGGATATATAAACGCTACCGACATGGCCGATTACCTGGTGGTAAAGGGAATGCCTTTCAGGGATGCGTATAATGTATCCGGAAAGATCGTATCGTACTGCCTCGGAAGGGGATGCGCGCTCGAGGAGCTGCCGCTTGAGGAGTTCAGAGCATTCTCGGATCTCATCGAAGAGGACATATATCAGAGACTCGACCTCAGAACGTGCATGGAGAAGAGAAATTCTGCCGGAGGCACGAGCCCGGATTCGGTGAAAAAACAGATCGAATACATCAGGTCGATCATCAGCAAGTAATTAAAAACAGGTATGACGCACAGTCATACCTGCTTTTTTCTTTCAGAGAACAGATCCTAGTCTTTTGCCTATCTCTGTGAGCTGTTCCTCTCTTCTTTCTGTATACTGCTTTTTCTTTTCGTCGAAGAGATTGTTTCCGTTGCTGTCTATCGATACTATAAGCGGCCCAAGTTCTTTTACCCTGATGCTCCAGAAGGCCTCTGCCATTCCGAGATCGAGCCAGCCGACGTCTTTTATCTCACCGGCCCGCATAGCAGTAACAACGGCATTGCCCGCGGGGAGAACGCAGTGCACAGCACCGAATTCCCTGCAGGCTTCAGCCGTGTGTTCACCCATACTGCCTTTGCCTATGAATAATCTGATGCCGGTACGCCTTATGAACTCATACTCCAGCTTTTCCATTCGCATGGAAGTGGTAGGGCCTATGGCTACCATCTCGTATCCGCCATCCGCGGAATTCCTTACGATCGGACCGGCGTGCATCAGAGCCATGCCATGCGCGTCAGAAGGCAGTTCCTTTCCCTCAGAAACAACACGTATATGCACATCGTCACGTCCTGTAACGATATCTCCGTTTATGTAAACCACATCGCCGATGCGAAGGGAAAGTATGTCATCCTCTGTGAACGGCGTTGTAAGGA
>CADATR010000008.1 GCA_902790885.1 uncultured Eubacteriales bacterium | reverse complement strand
GCTGGGTTCAGAACGTCGTGAGACAGTTCGGTCCCTATCCGCTGTGGGCGTTGGAGATTTGAGTGGAGCTGTTCTTAGTACGAGAGGACCGGGATGGACAAACCTCTGGTGCATCAGTTGTTCTGCCAAGGGCATAGCTGAGTAGCCACGTTTGGAAGGGATAAGTGCTGAAAGCATCTAAGTACGAAGCCCCCCACAAGAATAGATCTCCTCCCTTTTGGGTAAGACCCGTGAGAGACTATCACGTTGATAGGTCGGAGGTGTAAGTGCAGTAATGTATTTAGCTGACCGATACTAATAGGTCGAATACTTGACCAGAGAGGTTTTTAAGGAAGCAAAGACTTTTGCTTTACACAGATGATTCAGATGGATCATGATTTTATTCAGTTTTGAGTGTGCATACACTCACAGACAAATATGCGGTGACTATAGCGGGGAGGCCACACCTGTTCCCATACCGAACACAGTAGTTAAGCTCCTTTGCGCTGATGATACTTGGCGGGTGACTGCCTGGGAAAGCAAGACGTTGCCGCTTATTTGTTTTTTTGTATAATTTTTCGGGAGTTGGAGAGCTCCTTTTTATTTTGCTTTGAAAAGGCTTTTCTTCCCTTCGTCAACGTCGCCGCTTTGGTTCAGCTTTGTGTCAGCTGCGGGGTTGAATGTGGTGCAGAACGGATTTACAAAATAGAAGCCGGGAGCTTTGATTGTTCCTGCATATTTTCCAAACAGTGTAAGAACAGCCGCTTCCTGAGGCCTGATCACCCTGAGTCCTAAAAGCAGCAGCCATCCCAGACAAATCCACAATATGCTCAGAATGAACAGTGGTGAATGATCGTTCCCGCCTGAAGCACCAACAGATATGACGTTAAAAATCGCAGCTCCATACAAGGCCAGGGTAAGAATAAGCACAGGCATGCCGAGCCTGCGGCTAGTATAGATCTTCTCCTTCATAATAATTCCTCCTCAAATTAATTCTTTTCTGTCTGCATTTCACTTCGTATATCTGAATGATATCAATGAGATATCATATTGTCAATAACGATGTTGGGTTTAATGGAGAGAATTTATTTGTACCGGCATTCTTATGACATTGGAGTATAATTATAAAAAGACGATTTGCTGTCTTCAGAGAAAGGAGCGGAAAACATGTTACATGAAATTTCTTTTCAGTCATTTAATGAACGGGATACAGTTTACGGCTGGATCTACGTGCCGGCAGAGGAACCGAAGGGAATAGTCCAGTTGATACACGGTTTCGGCGAGCATTCCAGAAGATACCTGCATATGATCTCTCATTTTGTAGATGCCGGATACATCGTTTCAGCTGATGATCATGTTGGACACGGGAAGACAGCTATCGAAAACGACACATGGGGAGACTGGGGAACAAAGGGTCCTCACACTATGATGGAAGATGAACATAAGCTTCATGACCTTACAGTAAAAATGTACCCTGATCTTCCATATTACTTGTTCGGCCACAGCATGGGGTCATTTATAGTTCGTGACTATATTTCAAAATACGGTGAGGAGCTGGCAGGGGCAACTATCTGCGGGACGACGGGCGAGTGGCCGGACCTGGACGAGGGGATCGCTGCGTGCCAGAAACTTGTTGACGAGGGAAAAGGTGATGACGCCGATCCAGAGCTTACTGGAAAGCTCATGGGATGGATGTTCTCCAGATGCACAGAAGGCGTAGAGCTCGGCAATGAGTGGATCTGTTCCGATCCTGCAGTGCAGAAAGATCACGCGGCAGATCCTTTCGACGCATTCACCCGTCCTACTTCGAACAGAGCATTCCTCTATTTTTGCCAGATGATGGACTTCATAACAGGACCGGAATGGGCGGCGAAGGTCCCGGCCTCATTGCCGATCTACAACATCGCAGGAGATCAGGATCCTGTGGGTCAGTTCGGAACTGGTGTGATGCAGGTGGCAAACTGGCTTATAGACTCAGGCCATAATGTCGAGACCAGGCTTTACCCGGGATACCGCCACGAGATCCACAACTACCGTGACCTGAAAGATGAGGTGGAAGAGGGAATTATCCGCTTCATGGACAGCCATGTGGAAGATTAGGCGGAATAAGGAGAATGAACAAAGATCATTCCTCCTTTTCAGTTCAGCTGCAGTAGAGTGTGGATCATCAACAGTGATGATGAGAGGGCTAGGGGAAATCAATGGACAATGAGAGCATAAGATATTTTTTGTATATCTGTGAACTGAATAATATGACTAAGGCTGCCGAGCAACTGCACATTTCACAGCCTGCTCTCAGCAGGAGGATCCTGGCGCTCGAGGACGAACTTGGGGTCAAGCTTCTGGACCGTTCCAGCACCGGGATCAGAACGACAGAGGCCGGACGGATCTTTTATGATGATGCCAGAAAGCTGATCCGCATGGAAGATACCCTCAAGGAAAAAATGGAGCAGTTCCGGACGGGCTTTTACGGACGCCTCAAGATCGGGTATCACGCTCACGACTACTTCGGGCCGATCGTACATGCATGGAAGAAAATGGAGGAGAATAATCCGGAAATAGAAATTGAATTTGAAAGCATGTCTCACAGGGCGATGATACAGCGCTATATCCAGGGCGACCTTGACATCATTTACCTCTTTCGAGGGGACATTCCGATGATCAGCGGATCAACAGTCGTAACCATACTCAAGAATCAGGGCTGTGCCCTTGTTCCTGCAGGACACAGGCTTCATGACAGGCAGGAGATATCTGTATCGGAACTGATCGGTGAACAATATGTCCTCTTCGATAATTCGAGGTATAAGGACAAAGTGACTACAGAGTTTGAAAAGACTCTGGAAGATCATGGAATATCGCTTCGCAATGCGCTTTACCTGTCAGATCCTAACGCCAGGTTCTTTGAGATATCTTCAGGAAAAAGAATCGGTCTTACAGGGAAATATACAAATGAGAATTTAGAGCCATTCAGCGAATACATACGGATGGTTCCACTTTCCGACGTAGATTTCGAGGGGGCTGATCTGTGCGCTGTATATCACGAGGAAAACGACAAGGCTGAGAGATTTATAAACTATCTTCTCGAGTATGAGGACGAATGATCACGCATCGCTTATTGGAGCCGGTTTGACCGGCTCTTTTTTAGTGTCTGAATTTGTCTTGTATTGCCTGCGTAGCAAGCCGCCGCGGATCGCGTGACTACGCAGGAACTTTTTCCGATATGCAAAAAACGAATTGATCTGCCCGTTTCCTTGATGTTTAACCGATATTTCACACTGAAAAGTGCGGGTGATACGCTTTAAGTACAAAAAAAGAGTTCTTTTTAGGACAGTTGCGGAGGAAAGAGAGTATCAAAATGGCAGATAAAATGACGGAAGAACAGCTGCAGAAATACATGGAAGACCTTATTGCAAGAAGCCATGCTGCGCAGGAGAAATTTGAATCAGATTACACTACTCAGCGCCCGATCGACGAGGTTGTACGTGCTATCGGAAAAGCTGTCTGTGACCATGCTGATGAGCTGAGCAGGGAGGCGCTGTCTGAGACAGGTATGGGAAATCTGCAGGGTAAGAAAAACAAGATGGTTTACGTGGCGCTTCTCCAGTGGCTTCAGATGAGGGGAAGAAACACCGTGGATTATGAAGATTGCCCTGGCGAGCCGGGAGTTCGTTATCTGCCAAAACCGATGGGTGTCATCGGGGCTGTCATGCCGAGCACCAATCCGGTCGCTACCATAATAGGCAACTCCATGATGGCTCTCAAGTGCAGAAACGCCATCGTTATCGGCCCTCATCCAGCTTCTGTTGGAGTATCTGAGGACACGGTAAACATCATGCGTAACGCTCTGAAAGAAATCGGCGCACCTGAAGATCTCGTTCAGTGCATCAACTCCGAGGCTGCGAGCATCCAGGCGACCATGAAAATGCTCGAACTGTGCGACTGCAATATCGCCACGGGCGGTGCGGCGATGGTCAAGTCAGTCTACTCAGCAGGCAAGCCGGCGTTCGGAGTGGGACAAGGCAATTGCCAGGAGATCATCGACAGAGGTCTGGATGAAGACTTCCTTGAACTCATGATCCAGAGGGCGATCAACAACAGAACAGTGGACAACGGAGTTCCGTGTGCAGGAGAGCAGACGGTGCACGTACCTGAAGATATGCTCGATGACTATCTGAGGTTGATGCAGAAGAACGGTGCATATCTGATCACTGACGATGAGCGGATAGACAAGCTCAGAGATGTCATATTCCCGGAAGGAAAGGCCCGCATCAACAGAGCTGTGGTCGGAAAGTATCCTCATCAGGTCTGCGAGATGGCCGGCTTCAGTATTCCGGAAGATACGAGGGTGCTGCTGGTTAAGAACCAGAGCTGGGGAACTGCAGATCTGCTGTGCAGGGAGATCCTCTTCCCTATCATGCGCTACACGACATATGAAGTGTTTGAGGATGCCGTGGACAGGGCAATAGCCAACCTGAATGTGGAAGGAAAGGGACATTCAAGCTGCATCTGGAGCTTCAACAACGACCACATCGAGTATGCCGCAAGGAAGATCCCTGTAGGCAGGTTCCACATCAACCAGCCGACAGGCGGATACAACAACGGCGTCACAAAGACGATCACGGTAGGCTGCGGAACGTGGGGCGGCGGATTCCCTTCAGAGAATCTTGCTTACTATCATCTGATGAACAAAACGAGGGTTTCAGTTGAGCTTCCGAACATCAAATCACTTGATGACGCAAGCTGGGATGATTTCGAACCATATAGTTTTGTAGAAGAGTAACCGTTCACCTATGGAGAATGAATATGAGCAATAAGTACCAGGAATTATTCACACCGTTCAAAATCGGCAAAGTAACGATCAAGAACAGATTCTGTACAGGTCCGATGGGTATCTCCGGTATCCAGGGATCGCTGCAGGATTGGGGACCCAACGTACAGGAGTACTACCTTGAACGTGCAAGAGGAGGATTCGGTCTGATCACCACAGGCGTGCTTTTTGCAGACACAGAGATCGACCCTTTTGACCCGAAGTACTCCAAGGCCCCTCTTTACAATCCGGCTGTCTTTAAAAAAGGCGCTCAGCACCTTGTGGAAAGGATAGAAGCATATGGAGCAAAATTCTTCTGCCAGGCCTCGATGGGGCTCGGCAGAGTAGCTCCAGGTTACAAATCGCCATCACCTTTGCCAAATTACTACATGCCGGACAAGATCACCACCGCCCTTACACATGATGAGATCAAACGCAAGATCGATCAGGTGGTCAGGACCGCTCAACTGTATAAAAACTCTGGAGTTCATGGGGTAGAGATCCATGCCGTCCACTGGGGGTATCTGCTCGACCAGTTCGTGATGACGATGACGAACCACAGAGAAGACGAATACGGCGGGTCCTTTGAGAACAGGATGAGAGTTCTCAAGGAGATCGTTGAAGGCATCCGCCAGACTTGCGGTGACTACCCGATAGTGGTCAGACTCGGCCTCAAGAGCTATGTAAAAGCCTTCAACAAGGCATCTCTGACAGGAGAGGAAGAAGCGGGAAGAACGCTCGAGGAAGGGATCCGGGTCTGCAAGGAGCTGGAAAAATACGGTGTTGATGCGCTGAGCGTCGACACGGGAACATACGACTCTTTCTATTATGCCTGCCCTCCGTCATACATGCCGAAGGGACATGCTCTCGATCTGTATGCAAAGGCTAAAGAAGCTGTAAACATTCCGATCATGGCAGGTTCGAGAATGGGAGATCCGGATCTGTGCCTGAAAGCGCTGCAGCAGGGTAAGGCCGATGCGTTCGTGCTTGCGCGGCCATCCCTCGCAGATCCGTACTTCCCGAGAAAGACGGAGCGCGGAACGCCTGAGAAGATACGTCCGTGCATCGGCTGCAACTACGGATGCATTTCCAAGGCCAACGACCTCGGAGAGTTTCCGGGATGCGCCGTCAATCCTAGAGCGCTGAGGGAGATCGAATATCCTGAGAAAAAGGCAGCTTTCCCTAATGACATCATTATCGTGGGCGGAGGAGTTGCCGGCATGGAAGCGGCCAGAAGCGCCATCATGATGGGGCACAAAGTCAAGCTTTACGAGAAGTCTGATCACCTCGGCGGAGAATTGCTCGCAGCAGGCAACCGCCCGCTCAAAGGGGAAGTGTCTGACTTGAACGAATGGTATCAGAGAGAACTTAAGGACCTTAATGCAGAAATACATCTCAATACCGAGATGACGGCGGAAAAGATAATCGATGCTCATCCCGATGTCGTATTCCTCGCCCAGGGCGTTTCCTCTGTGATGCCGAGAAGCATAGTGGGTATCGATCATGAAAAGAGTGTTTCTGCGCTCGACGCGATGGAAGGAAGCAAGCCTGTAGGCGACAGCGTCGTAGTTGTCGGCGGAGGAGAGATCGGCTGCGAGGTGGCGATGCACTTTGTGCTGCAGGGAAAAAAGGTTTCACTTGTCGAAGCGATGCCGGATGTCATGAGCGTCGAATTCGTTCCAAGACAGTGCAAGCAGATGCTGAAGGACATGATGGAATACCATAACGTTCCCGTCTACACAGGACACAAGCTCGTGGAGATCAACGACAGCGGCGCACTGATAGAGTCCTCTGAGGGAGAAAGAAAAACACTCATTGCCGACACGGTGATCATGTCTATAGGTATGAGGCCTAATCCTTCTCTGAAGGAAGACCTAGCAGGAAACGGAATCGATGTATACGAAATAGGATCCGGAAAGAGACAGGGAAATATATACAAAGCTGTCCACGATGCATATGAGATAGTATACAACCTTTAACTTCTTATCTGGCCAGCAATGGAGGAAATGATGAAAGACATAAGAGACGATTTATTTGACCGTATAGCGGACAGCAAGGTATCCGCATGCCTCTATGTCGACAGAGACGGTATCATATCCGGGATCGCCAATGCAGTTGAAGAAGCGATGAAAATAGGACTGGATGTTGAATATACGGTTTCCGAAGGTGATGAAGTGTATGCCGGAGATATGATCCTTCAGGTCAAGGGCTCGCCAAAGCAGATAACGATGGCAGAAGATTATACAATCGGATGCATCGCAAAGACATCCGGGGTCGCAACTGCAGCCAGAGAATTTGTAAAAAAGGCCGACGGTAGACTGAGGGTCGTGTGCGGTTCCTGGAAGAAGATGCCCCGTGAAATGAAAGACGACCTGAGGAAGGCGGCCATAACAGGGGGCGTTCTCGGGCATATAACCGACGAGCCTATGGTCTATATGGACAAGAATTACGTGTCCATGTTCGGAGGGATACAAAATTCCCTGAAGGCTGCGTCGCAGTTCTCCGATCGCAAGAAGATCATTCAGGTCAGAGGCGCGACAGAAGGCGGAGATGTCGTGAGAGAAGCGTGGACAGCCATAACCTCCGGCGCAGATATCGTATTTGTGGACACTGGAAAGATCAGCGACCTCGCTGTCGTTACAAAGACGCTGAAACCAGTGCTCAGGAACCTAGAGAAGAATGAGGACTACAGGAAAGTCGAGTTCGCCTTTGGAGGAGGGATCCTCCTCGGCCAACTTGAAGAGCTCATCGAAGCAGGAGCGGATGTCATCGATGTAGGAAGAAGCATCTGTGATGCACCGTTGCTGGACATGCATCTCAATGTCACAAACGTGGAGATGCCAGAAACAGATCACCATGACTATCATCTGCTCCACAAGAATGAGCTTACGATCGAGGGAATACATTTGAACGGCACTAATCTCACAGAACTCGCAAATATAGTTGCAGAGGAGATAGGCGTCACCAGTGACGACGTGCTGGTCATAGATGTAAGAGACAGCAAGGTGGCCCTGGACGTGCTCAGGGAGGATCTTGATCCCTCGAAATTCGTGGCGAAGGAAGAGCGGATCCTGGGAAGGATCAGTTCCCTTGATGGAGCGTCACTTAGTAAGGATGCGAGAATATCCTCTAATGGAATGCTAGGGTGGATCGTAGGCGGAGACCAGGATCTCGAGGAGAGCCGGCTTGCGATCGAGAGAAGCAGGGCGATGGCCTCATCGATACGAAAAAAGATAGATGAGAGGGTCCTGGTTTTCCCGACAGGAGCCGAGGTAGAGAGCGGCGAGATCGAAGATACCAACACGCCCCTGATCGTTAAGAAATTCACTGAAGCAGGGTTCACAGCGGACAGGGGAGAAGTGCTGAAGGACGACATAGAACTTTTTACCGGAAAACTGTGGCGGGCATCGGAGCGAGGCTACAGTGTGATCATCACTACAGGCGGTGTCGGTGCAGAGAACAAGGATTTCAGCGTTGAGGCCATAGAGAGGCTGGATGCGGATGCCGCGACCCCGTACATAGCAAAATTTGTGATGGGCCACGGTCGTCACAGCAAGGAGGGGATCCGCATAGGTGTAGGGCAGATGGGCATCACAAAATACATCGCCCTTCCCGGACCAAATGATGAAGTTGCTCTGTGCATAGACACCGTTGTCAGGGGAGTAAAGGAAAACTGGAGCAAGGAGATCCTAGCAGGTGAGATCGCAAGGATCCTGAGAAAAAGGCTCAAAAAGAAGGTTGGCGTAAAAGATAGTATGCATGAACACTCATCAGATAGAACTGCACACGATTCGATGTGGTTGCATCAGGCACACTGAGATCTATTGAAAGAGAGGTATCGAGAATTGCTGAAGGTTACGGTTAAATCCAAAGTGGACACATCCAAATGCGTCGGCTGTAAACGATGCGAGCGAAGGTGTCCCACAGGCGCGATCAAAGTGCGTGCAAAAGAAGGACAGAGCTATATCGCTCCGTGCCAGAATGCGTGCCCTGCAGGAGTCAATGTGCCTGGGTATATTGCACTGGCAAAGGCGGGAGATTACGAGGGAGCGTATCGCCTGATCAGGGAAGACAATCCTTTCCCGTCGGTATGCGGCCGCATCTGCACTCATGAATGCCAGAAGGTGTGTAACAGGGGATGCTATGACGATTCAGTTGCGATAAGAGATATAAAACGTTTCGTATCTGATATGTCATATAAGGACGGCAAGTTTCCGGAAGAGTCTGCCTGGCCTTCTAACGGCAGGAAAGTTGCCATCATCGGTGCAGGCCCTAGCGGCCTCACATGCGGTTACTACCTGGCTCTCAGCGGATGCGAAGTAGATGTGTATGAATCTGAAAAGCAGGCAGGAGGAGTTCTGGTATTCGGAATTCCTGAATACAGGCTCCCTAAGGAGATCTTGAAAAGAGACATCAAGGTGATCGAAGATGCAGGTGTCAGGATCCATCTGAATACTGAAGTAGGCAAAGATGTGGCATTCAGCAGGCTGGTAGATGAATACGACAGCGTATACATATCTACCGGGACCCAGTTCAGCAGACTGGCTCATGTCAAGGGAGAGGAACTGCCGGGCGTATATCATGGCCTCGACTTCCTCAAGGACCTCAGCAGAGGGATAAAACCTGAACTCGGGAAAAATGTGGTCGTGATCGGAGGCGGCAATACGGCTATCGATGTGTCGCGCAATCTCATCAGGCTTGGGGTGGAGGAAGTCACCATCCTCTACCGCAGAAGAGAAGGCGACATGCCAGCTGAAAGACGCGAAGTGATAGAAGCTCTCGAAGAGGGCGTCAAGCTGGTCACAATGGTCTCACCGACAGAGATCCGCAGAGGCCATGACGGCGGGCTTGTGATGACATGTGTCAGAAGAAAGCTCGGAGACATCGACTCCAGGGGAAGAAGAGCGACGGATCCGATAGAAGGATCCGAGTACGAGATAAACATCGACAACGCAGTAATGGCAGTAAGCCAGTATGCGGATTTCCCGTTTATCGACAAAGATGAAGTAGAACTCACAGAATTCGGAAAACTCGTGCTCGACGAAGATCAGATGACGACGATGCCGGGAGTATTCGCCGGAGGTGACGTCAGAAGAGGCTCTGCTACAGCTATCGAAGCTATCGCTGATGGCAAGACAGCTGCTTTCCAGATAAGCCACTATCTCGGACTGAAGGGCGGACTCAACCGTGGTGAGGAGATAGCCCTGCCGCCTAAGACAGAATTCGACTGGAATAACATTGAAATGGCGAGAATGAGAAATCTTCCTAGAGAGTACAGGATCAAGAATCAGGAAGAGGTTGCTATCGGCCTCAGTGAGGAACAGATCAGAGATGAAACAAAAAGGTGCTATCGCTGCAGCGGTCAGGCGGTTGTAGACAGAGACAAGTGTCTGGGATGCAAGATGTGCTGGGAGTATTGCGACCATGACGCGATCTCCTTCGAAGAACTGGATGAGCCTCAGGTGATCTCTTATCCGCTGCCTGACACCATGGAAAGGGCGGAAGAGGTAATAGATATCTGCCGCAAGACACATTTCTCACCGACCCAGATTATATGCAAGTGCGGGCCGACAACTGCAGAGGAGATCATCAACGCCATACTTGACGGAGCCGTGGATATGGAAGATCTCGCACTGAAAACAGGGGCGAGAGGAGGCTGCACGATGTACTGCGTCGGTCAGATAAGCAGAATGTTCGAGGCTGCGGGAAGGCCGCTCTCCGGCAGAGATGACGACAGTTATCATCCGCTGACAGTAAATCTGTGGACATTTTCTGATGAGGTCCTCGACCTTGATCCGAGATTCAAGATGAGAGAGGGACTTACTTCACTGAACAGCGGAGAAGCGTTCGAACAGATCGCAGAGAATTACCGTCAGTTAGTAAAAGAGAGGAGCGCTGAGAAGGATGTCTGATGTAAAAATTTATCCGGCGAGGGTGACCCCAAAATGTATGCCTTCAGTATACGGAAACACACCTGAGATGCGTGCTTATGAGCATCCTGAAATGGTATCTGTAAACGTCAGAGACCTGTTTCCTGAAATGCCTGAGGCTATATATGAAGGTGACGACAGCGATCCTGATGTAATAGAGAAGTCGACCCGGGAGGCTCTTGAAAAAGTGGATATGTCGATGATCAAGCCTGATGAGACCATCAATCTGATCGGATGTGAACACGGCTTCTACATTTTCGGAGGCCGCCCGTATATCAGGATGCTGCAGACCATTAAGAAAGTCGTTGAAGAGAGGTGTCACAACTACAATGTCCGCTTGAGATGCGTCATGTACCGCACCCCGATGGAAGGAAAAGAAGTAGTTGATTACTACAACCTCATGGAGGAGTTCGAGGGAAATGTAGAATATGTAGCCGCTTACGACAAGGCTGTGCCTATCGAGACCAGGCTGGGAACTGTGTACGGGCTGTATAAATGCTACGATGCAGACAGACTTATCTATGCCAATTACGATGATCCAAGAGAAGTATACTGCAGCCTTTACTACCGCAGAGCTTTTAAAGCGTTCACCATGGATATGGCGAGGTTCGAGACCAGAAACCTCTACCATCACGCTTTCGGAAGCCCTGTCGGACACGGACCGATGCAGAACATAGTGCCGATGTCCATCTATGATTCGGATTTTGTTCAGAGCAAATGGACTTTTGCAGTGACGCTGAGGAGCACTCCTGCTGGCATCACTCACATCGATGCAGACAATGATCTGTACAACATCGATGACAGAATGATGATCGACAATCTTAAATGGTTCCCGATGATGCACAGGCTGCTGATCTCTCTGCATGACTACACGATGATCTGCGATGGATCACGCTGGCCGTACTACTCTGCCGCGGCGGGCATCATTGCCGGTGTCAACACCAATCTCCTGCAGGATCATTACGATATCGATGCGAGATTTTCAATGTTCGATGTCAGGAATCTCCCCAAGAACGAAGGACTGAAGGCCATCATCTACAACCAGACATGGGTCGGTATCAACGTGACCTGGCCTATGACACTTCCGGTCATCGTAGTAGGGGATGAACAGTACAAAATGTGGTGCGAAGATCCTAATAACAAGGGATTCGAGAACTGGAAATATACAGAGAAAACAGATGATCTGCAGCAGGCTCTGGACAGGGCCAATGAACTGATGAGCGGATCCAACAAGTTCGTTATATATGACGGAAGCTTTGGATTCCTCAACTGTTCAAATGAGGCAGCAGAGGAACTTTTCGAGAACGCTCCGAAGATCAGAAAGCTCGTCAATGAAGAACTTTACCCTAAATACATGAAGCAGCGTGGCCTGGAGATACCTGACTACATGAAATAAATAATTATCCACATAATGCTACCTTTGAAAACGAAAGAGAAGAAAGGAGAAATCAGATGAACTGTTTTGAAAGCGCACCATCGCGACAGAAGAAATTCACTCTGGCAGCAGTGTATTTTCTGGTGCTCGGATCGCTTCTGATCTCAAGTACAGACACCGTCATCCTGCCGATCATCGCTCAGGAGCTGAACGGAATGGATTATTTTGCCCTGACCAAGGCTTTTTCATCCGTCACTGCGGCTGTGACGATGCCGCTGTTTGCCTATCTTATGTCTAAGGATCCATCGAGAAAGCGGAATCTGTTCATATTCGGAGCGATCTGCGGAGCGCTGAATATTTTTACAAGAACCATTGCCACTCACATGTTCGTAGTGGTCGGTGGAGGTATACTGAATGGATTTCTGTCCACCGCTGTATACGTTGTGGGTTACACCATGGTCAGAGATATTTATGACGCCAAATCCGCAGCTAAATATCTGGGATATGTAGGGACCATCAACAGCCTGGGCGTGCTGGCCGGACCGCTCATTTCCGGAGTCCTGATAGACAACATGGGATGGAGGTTCGTCAGCCACATAATATGGATCACGATCCTGATCAGTGCGATCCTGATGGTCAACGGAGTTAAAGTTACAAAGGAAGAGGCCAAACCTCTCGCAGTTGAGACAGGAACATCATTTGACTTCAGCGGAGCAGTATTCCAGACGCTTTTCCTCGGCGCACTGACATTGTTCCTCGCACTGGGTTCATCTCTGGCGCCGTTTGGCGGAAGGACCAGCAATATTTTTCTGGCCCTTACGATCGTCGGATTCATTGGACTTATCGTGGTCATCAGGAAGAAGGGTGATGCCTGCATTATTCCTGCAGGTGTAATGAAGGACAGAAACGCTCTCGTCCTCACTATAGACAGCTTCCTGATGAACTTCTCACTCATGGCCGTGTATTTCTTCATCCCTACATTCATACTGTATGTTCTGCAGGGATCCGCAACACAATCAAGCCTTGCGACAACGCTCATTTCAGTGGCAGGACTGTTTATGGCTCCTGTATATGCCAACATGATCGGTAAAGACGGATCAGCAAAACGGACGCTCACGATCGGCATGATCATACGTATCGCAGTACTTGTCGCATTTATTATCGTACTCGGACCGAAGACAAAACTTATGGTGATATACGTACTCATGTTCGTGGCAGGCTTCTACCAGAGCCAGCATGCAGTCACCATGTCAGTTGCACCGCAGATCCAGCTGACCGCAGATAAGAGAATGCAGGGCAACGCCATGATCCAGGTCACCATGGCTCTTGGGTCATCCATAGGAACAGCGATCTATTCAATGATCATTGCTGCCAGGGGCGTTGCGACCGGACTCAGGATCTCTTTCGTGATAGCTGCGGTTGCGGCCGTCATCGTTCTGATCGTCTCACAGTTCCTGACGAAGGTGCAGGAGGAAGATGCGGCTGCCTGATGCGCTGGCGCGTATGTGAAGGACGTGATGACTATGTCAGATCCCGAAACAAGAACAAAGACCGACATTATGCCCAGGCTGGGAGAACAGCTTGATTATGCGGTCTCATCATTCGGATATTCATCTGTTTACATATGGATAACCGCGTTCATGACTATCTTTCTGACGGATTATGCAGGCGTCCCTGCAGCTGCAGTTTCGCTGCTCTTGCTCGTTGTGAGGTTCTTTGATGCGGTGAACGATCCGCTTATTGGCAGCATTGCTGACCGTACCCACTCAAGATTCGGAAGATTCAAACCATGGGTCGGGATAGGCGGTACGGTCATGTGCATTCTCATAGTGATGATGTTTGCGACTCAGAAGTCCTGGCCGCTGCATCTTAAAATCATATGGGTGTGGGTCGTATACATACTCATAACGGTTGCGTCGACCTGCCAGCAGATGCCGTACAACGCACTGTGCGGAGTGATCACTTCAAGCGCTGAGGGAAGGATCAAGCTTTCGAATACCCGGATGGTATGTTCCTCTCTCGGAACTAACTTCACGAATCTCATTGCAGCAGCGTTGATATTGACCTTCTCAGGTACACACAGAACCGTCAGTACTGCAAGAGGTTACCTGGGAGCAGTCATTTTCAGCGTTGCCATAGGACTTCCGTTCATGCTGTGGACGGCTTTTCGCTCCAGGGAACGAGTGCTCCCGCCTCCAGTGCAGAGACGTGAGGGCGGCAGGGTACCGGTCAGAACTATGATAAAGTGTCTGACCGGCAACAAATATGCACTGATTTGTGTAGTTGGACAGTTTGTGGCAGGATTCCACGCCTATGGCCGCATGACGATCATGACGTATTACTTCACGTATTACGAAGGGGATTTCAAGCTTTACTCCATGACCGGAATGATAGGCATGTTCACCGGAATCGTGGGATCAGGAGTGATCGCTCCATGGATCTACAAGATGTTCCATCACAAGGGAAAAGCAGTCGGATTCAGTTTCGCTGCGGCTGGGATCCTGGTCGCACCCATGTACTGGTTCTCAGCAAAGGGCGTTTGGTTCTGGGTGTTTTATGCGGTCTCTACCGCTGTCGGGACTGCCGCAAGCGGGCTCAGGTATGCCTGTGATGGGGATAACACTGACTATGCGGAGTATAAATACGGAGTCAGAGTTGACGGGTTCCTGTCATCATTCGTTTCGCTGAGCCTGAAGGCGGGAGGAGCTGTAGGGCCGGCAGTGATGCTGGCGGTTATCAATTCTCTCGGATATGCTGTCAATGTGCATCAGAACCAGGCGGTCATGAATGCGCTTAACATAAGCATGTCGTTCCTGCCGGCGGTATTGCTGCTGATCATCGGCGTAACGTTCTGGTTCGGTTATGACATGGATGAAAAGAAACACAAAGAGATAGTCAGAGTAATTGAAGAAAGACACAGAGAACAGGAATCTGCCATAGATCAGAAGGGGGACAGATAATGAGCTATAAAATACTTGCACTTAATCCGGGATCAACGTCGACCAAGATAGCGTTGTTCGAAGACAGCAGGGAACTGTTTTCGGAGAACATCGACCTGGAGGGCCTTGATTATAACAGCACAGATGGCGAGAAAAACCTTCAGATCTTGAGATCCGGCGTGATCAAGGGCGTAGAGGAGCGAGAGTACTCCATGGACAAAATCGATGCTTTTGCTGGAAGAGGAGGGGTGATGGCCTCATCTCCGGCTGGAGTGTACGAAGTCGATGACAGGATCCTCGAGGCCAATAAAGCTTATAAAGGAGGGAGAGTGCATGCGTGTTTCTATTCTCCCGTACTGACATACATTCTGGCTCAGGAGTTCGGGAAACCTGCATATATACTGAATGCACAGTCGGTTGATGAATTTGAGATGAGGTCCAGGTTCACAGGATTTCCTGAGGTTTGGAGGATAAGTGGCATACACGCTCTCAATCACAAGGAGGTGGCCGCTCGTGCCGCAGAGAAAATAGGCAGACCATACAACGAGTGCAATCTCATTGTCGCACACCTCGGAGGCGGCATTTCAATTGCGGCGCATAAGAATGGCAAAATGGTCGACTTCAGCGGATCGTCCGGCGCCGGCCCGATGTGCCCGACGAGGAGCGGCATGGTTCCCGCCTCAAACGTAATAAAAATGTGCTTTTCAGGAAAATACACTGAGAAAGACATGCAGGCTAAGGTGAGCATGAACGGCGGGCTCCTCGCCCATCTTGGAACAGGGGATGGACGCGCTGTGGAGAAGATGATAGCAGATGGCGATGAGTATGCACGTGAGACGTACGATGCAATGATTTATCAGATCTGCAAAGATATCGGCAGCATGGCCGTGACACTGGAAGGAAAAGTCGATGCGATCGTCCTCACCGGAGGGCTCTCATTCAGCGATTACGTGGTCAGCTCTATAAAAAAGCAGATCGGGTGGATATCGGATGTGATCTGTTTCCCGGGGGAGTTCGAAATGGAAGCCCTCGGAAACGGGGTTCTGAGAGTGCTTGAAGAACGCGAGGAAGTTCAGGAATATACGGGAGTGCCGGTTTTTACACCTCCGGCGAGAGGATAAACTGGCGAGCACAGCATAACCGTGTTGCTGTTAGGAGGATTTCTACGACAGGAGGGAAGAAGAAATGGCTAAGCAGTTTGAAGGAAGAGTTGCTCTCGTAACAGGAGGAGCAAGCGGTCAGGGAAAAGCTACAGTCTATGAACTCGTCAACAGAGGCGCCAGGGTGATCTTCATAGACATCAATGAGGAAAAAGCAAAGGAGGTCCTCGAAGAGTGCGGGAAAAGAGGCGGTGAAGTAGAGTACGTAAAATGTGACCTGACCAGACATGAAAATCTTGTAGATTTGATGACACACATCAAGGAAAAATACGGCAGACTCGACTATGCCGCAAATATCGCAGGATGGGGCATCCCTTATACGATGATTTACGATACCGAAGACAAGGATACCGATCTTATGATTAACCTCAACCTCAAAGGTGTCATCTACTGCATGCAGGAAGAGATAAAGCTGATGAGGGAGCAGAAGTTTGGCCGAATCGTCAACATCGCTTCTGATGCGGCATTCATGGGAGCGCCGGGAATGGCCGTACTCGGCGCGTCGAAGGCAGGAGTCATCGGCGTCACTAAAAACGCCTGCCTTGATGTTGTAAAAGAAGGTATCACTATCAACAGCATTTCTCCGGGAGCCATCGAGACAGAACTCGTTCAGTCGGTCAAGCTGATGCATCCGGAGGAATTCGAACAGTACTGCAGGAACATGCCGATTGGAAGATTCGGAAAACCGTCGGAGATAGCGCACGGCGTATGCTTCTTCTTCGAGGACGAATCTGAATTCATCACTGGAGTAAATCTTCCTATCGATGGCGGATTCGGCGCAGGAAAGATGGAGAGATAGTGACTCGTCAGAAGGGGGATGATTGGAAATGGCTAAGGGCTGGACTCTCACACAGGGCGTCAGCGTAGTATTCGGCGAAGGATCGAGATACAGGGCAGGAGAAATAGCCGGAAAATACGGAGCAAAGTCGATTCTTCTTTTATATGATATGGCGATGGAGCAGTTCGGATACCGAAACGGAATAGAAGAAAGTCTTAAGAAAACAGGACTCCGGTACTGCATGTGGCAAATAGAAGAGGGAGAACCTACAGCACAGAAGGTAGATCGTGTGTGTGAATTCGCCAGTGACAAGAATGTGGACGCCATCATAGCAGTCGGTGGCGGCAGCACCATGGATACAGCAAAGCTGACTGGAAAAATTCTCGCCAACGGCGGAAGATCTATGGACTATCTAAATCGTGCTGATCAGGATACGAAGGCCTTTACTCCGCTCATCACCATACCTTCCACAGTGGGGACAGGAGCCGAGGTGACTCCATACCTGACCTGTTCTACTGAGGACGGGAAGAAAGGGGGAACCGGGAACACTCCTGTCACATGTGCGATCGTCGATCCTGAGATAACATATGGTCTGCCCTCTTCAGTAACGGCAAATACCGGAATAGACGCGCTGTGCCATGCAGCGGAGGTGCTTTGCAATTACACTCGCATCCAGAACGAATATGCTGATACTCTGTGCAAAGAGGCTGTGAGGATGGCATTCAGATGGCTCCCTGAAGCATATAAAGATGGAAAGAACAAGGAAGCACGGCACTACATGTCTTATGCCGCGCTCATTGCCGGAATGGCTCTCCCTATGAGGGGAACTTTCATCGGTCATCCGATCGCCAATCAGATATGCAACAGATATCACATTCCTCACGGAGCGGGCTGCAGCATTGGTATGAGCGTATTTGCTCATTACAACACGACAGAAGACCCTGATTGGATAAAACTGCAGGCAGATCTCCTGGGAATAGATGGTTCTGCTGATGACTATTCGGTTATCTCCGGAAGAGTGGTGGAGGCCTATGATAATATCAGCAGGATCTGCAATATGAAGACCATGAAGGACCTCGGCGCTGACATCAGTCTCTGCGATGAAATAACAGAGGATCTGAAGGAAGACAGGAATTTAGCGTTTTGTCCTGTTCCGGTAGATTTCGAGGTGCTGAACAGAGCGCTTAAAGAAGTGTATGAACTGTAGATAAACACGATATGCATTAAGGAGGAACAATTATGGCATGTTTTCTGGTACCTACGGCGGAGGCTGTAGCGGTAAAGGTTATTGAGAGAGTGCAGAACAAAAAGGAAAAGGAGCGTGAGCTCAAAATCGACGCCGGGGCCGGCGAGACCGCAAGGACGCACGTCCACGCGGAAAACACCATTCCTTTTTCCAGAAAGCTCCGCTGGCTGACCCGCCTGCTGATCGGAGGCGCCGTACTTCTGGCTTTCGAACACATCTGGCATGGAGAGGTGGTTCCGTGGTTCCCGTTCCTGACAGCGGCCGCCACTCCGGGCACTACCAGCGTGATGCTCCACGAGATGGCGACAACTGGCGTCGGAATGGCTGTGCTTGTCACTGCCGTATGGGCGGTGATGTGCAAGGTCTCTGACAGAGACGTCAGGAGAATGGTCGAGAGGAGGGAAAACTGATGACATTATTGATCACTGTGTTCGCCGCGGTTATAAGCACCGCTGTGTGGTATAAGGGCATGCCTGAAGACAAGCTGAAGACCGGCATTCTCTGCTGGATGTACTGGGGTGCTTCTCTCATGTGGCTTGTGGATGCCATTGTTGAATACACGGAGCTCAAGGCTGCGTATTTTACTCCTGCGCCTGCCGATATGCTGAACGACGCTTTTCTGGGCCTCTCTGTAGTGGCCCTCGGGCTCGTGATCTGGGTTGTGAGACTCCTGATCACGGATCCAAAGGGAGTGATCGCAGGCATTCTGACAAAGGACAGCAGCGATAGAAGAACTTCCTGCCATCAGGAGAACATCTGATAAAACGGATATGCCAGTGACATCTGACGGGGGCAAATGTCCGGCCTCTTCTTGCAGGCGGTTAAAGAATAATATCTTGCTGAAGATCCCGTGCCAGACTTTGGCGCGGGATCGTTTTGACTTTTGGAAACGATATTTCTCTCAGAGATCCTTCCAATGAGAAATAAGCATAAGGGGGCCGGCGCGCTTAATGCAAAATGAACATTTCATCTTTCTCCCTGTGAATGTTAGTCTGATAGTGCAAAAGATGATCGATATGGCAATGTGCATAAATATAATATGGAGAGGTCAAAATGAAAGATAAGAAAGAAGTTTATGTAGATATTTCTGCAAGACATGTTCACCTGACGAGGAAAGATCAGGACGTCTTATTCGGGAAGGGTTATGAACTCACACCCAGAAAGGAATTGTACGGGACAGGCGGGACCGCATTCGCAAGCGAAGAACAGATCGCGGTGGTCGGCCCAAGGGGGCGTTTCGACAAAGTGCGCATCCTCGGACCGTGCAGAAAGGCCACACAGATCGAGCTTTCCAAGACCGATGCGCGTACCCTTGGCATAGATGCTCCGGTCAGATTATCGGGAGATGTTAAAGATTCGGCTCCTGTTAAGCTCATAGGACCAGCAGGAGAACTCGAGCTCGAGGAAGGGGCGATCATAGCCAAGAGGCATCTGCACCTGGGCAAGGACAAAGCAGATGAATGGGGCCTCAAACACGGGGCTTCCGTGTGGATCAGGGTGAATACACCTGATAGGAGCCTGGTTTTCGGTGATATTGAGGTCAGAATGATGAAGTCAGGGGATCTGGCGTTTGCCCATATCGATACTGACGAGGCCAATGCAGCAGGAATGCCTTCCGCAATGAACGGATACATCGTAGACATAGAAAAATAAGTGCCTTTTACCTTCTCGGCGGCTGCAGACACCATGACCTTTCTCCATGTCGCAGTCGCTAACTTATTTGTGGTTTGAATTTCAGCAAGGTGACTTAAGTGAACAATACCAGAAAAACGCTTGAAAGCCTGGCCGCAGGAGATATTTCGATAGATGATGCGGTCCTTAAATTGAAGACAGAGCCTTTCGATGATATAGGCTATGCAAAGGTCGATCTTCACCGCAGCATCCGCCAGGGCGCACCGGAAGTGATTTACGGAGAAGGCAAGACCGCGGAGCAGATAATCGGGATCATGACTTCGATGCGGGTGCACGGACAGGAACGAATACTGATAACTAGGCTCGATCCATCCAAAGCATCTGAGGTCGCTGAAAAACACGATATTTTCTACGATGAATGTGCAAGGATCGGGATTTACGGCGACCGGCCGCCTGCCGATGGCATAGGTAAGATCGTGATCGCGACCGGAGGGACAAGCGATATCCCTGTAGCCGAGGAGGCTGCTTTTACAGCTGAATTCCTTGGCAATGAGGTCGTAAAACTATATGATGTTGGAGTAGCAGGAATACACAGGCTACTTGCCAATAAGGAGCTGATAATGGGTGCGTCGGTCGTGATAGCTGTGGCAGGAATGGAAGGCGCTCTTGCAAGCGTAGTGGGAGGCCTTGCGGACAGCCCTGTCATTGCAGTGCCGACAAGCGAGGGATATGGCGCATCATTCGGAGGCCTTTCAGCACTCCTGTCGATGCTGAATTCCTGTGCCAGCGGAGTTTCCGTGGTCAATATAGACAACGGATTCGGTGCAGGCTATATGGCCAGCATGATCAATCACGTAGGAAAATAGTCATCTGTGCGCGGGGGGATACGAGGCGTGGATGGTGATTCTGCAGGCTGATATTTCAGCCAATAACACGAAAAGGGTAACGTTAGCTTATGGGAAATAACACGGCGGACAATTCATCAATGGAGTTGAACATAAAATATGAAAAACTCTGCAGGATACTCAGTGAACTAGGCAGCGCAGCTGTGTGCTACTCGGGAGGAGTGGATTCGACATTCCTTCTTACAGTTGCGGACGAGGTGCTCGGGGACAGGTGCATCGGAGTGATCTGCACCGATGCGTCAGTCCCTTCAAGAGAGATAGAAAAAGCAGAGGAATACTGTAAAGAGAGGGGGATCCGGCTGATAGAGGCACCGGTGGACCCCATGCAGTCCGAGGAATACAGAAAAAATTCACCAGACAGGTGCTACTACTGCAAACACAGCATCATGAGTGAGGTCAGAAGGGTGGCTGATGAGAATGGCCTCAGGTACCTGGTTGAAGGATCCAATTTAGACGACCTCGGTGACTACAGGCCGGGGATGAGAGCTCTTCAGGAGCTCGGTGTAAAAAGCCCTCTGAGAGAAGCCGGATTCACCAAGCAGGATATAAGGGACAAGTCAAAGGAGATGAACATCCCTACATGGGACAAGCCTTCGTTTGCATGTCTGGCTTCGAGGATACCTTACGGCACTGAAATAACGAAGGAAAAGCTGGTCACGATAGACCGCGCAGAAGAAGTCATGAGCGATCTTGGATTCAGACAGTTCAGGGTCAGGATGCACGGTAAGATCGCCAGGATCGAGGTGCTGGCTGAGGACATTGAAAAAGCTGCATCACGAGAGGTCAGAGAAAAGCTGGTGAAAGAGCTCACCGGCCTGGGCTTCGACTACGTGACCCTGAATCTGAGCGGATTCAGGAGCGGCAGCATGAACAAGGCTATCAACAAGAAGCTTTAGCATGTCATGATGATCAGTGGTGAACTGCAGTTGACATGATGTCGTGGCTGTCTGAACAGGAGTACAAGCAATGAATAACTATGCGAATCAAAAAAACAATATACTGTACCTGGACTGTAGCATGGGATCAAGGAGCGAAATGCTGGTCCCTGCACTGTACGAGCTGCTTGATGAAGTTGAGAGGAAATCATTCATAAAGCAAATGGACGCATTGGTTCCAGGCGAGGTAAGTGTATTAGTAAAACCCGATGAAAAGTGCGGTATACTGGGGACGCGTTTTGACGTGCTCGTCAGCAGTGAGGAGGAGTGCTCCGGCGATGGCCATGAACATTCACATGAACACAGCCATGAACATGTTCACCATCACGAACACGAGCATGCTCACGGGCACCATGGGCATCACAGCATGACAGATGTGACCAATATCATTGAAGGGTTCTCTGGCATCAGTGATAATGTTAAGGACATGGCCATTGATGTATATAAGATCCTTGCTGATGCAGAGAGTGCCGTTCACAGAGTCCCTGTCAGCGAGATACATTTCCACGAAGTCGGTATGATGGATGCCATCTTTAACATAACTGCCGTATGCTTGCTGATAGACACGCTGAAAGTGGACAAAGTGTATGCATCGCCGGTGAGGACAGGAAAGGGGCAGATAAAATGCGCTCACGGAATATTGCCTGTACCTGCTCCGGCGACAGCAAACATACTGATAGGTATACCAACATACGCCGGGGACATTGATGCAGAGTTCTGTACGCCTACAGGAGCGGCGCTGCTCAAATATTTTGTCAGCGATTTCAGAGAGCAGCCGGCAATGACGGTAAGAAAAATAGGATACGGCATGGGTAATAAGGATTTTGATGCCTGCAACTGTGTCCGCGCGCTGTATGGATCAGCGGCTATATAAATACATTATACGTATCTGGATAATTCCGATGATTTGGATAAATTTGCCATGTTCAGATCTCCCTCTTTATCACAGGGGCCGTTCGATAGAGCGGCTCTTTTAGTGCACTTGAATCTGAAGGAGATGTAATGGAAGATGGGAAAAATAAAATAAAGAGCATTGGTAACCAGGCTCCTGAACGACAGAGGCGGCCTTGTGGCAGGAATCTGCAACGGATTCCAGGCCCTGATTAAACTGGGCCTCCTGCCATACGGAGAGATTGCAGCTCAGGTTATATTACGGGGTGGAAATGGTGTATTGTATAACATATACTGAAGAAAATTTGAAGAGGTATATGAGTAGATCTCGAGATTCTGGAGTCATGGAGGAGATGTTGTGATGGATGAAATAACGATGGAAAGCATAATAGAAAAGCTTGGGTTTGATCCATTAAGGCACGATTATTTTGCCGGTGTCGAAGGAGAGGACGATAATTGGGAGAGCCCGTTTAAAGACTTATCGGGCTTATCTATTGAGGAAGTTAGATTTATCAGAAAGGCAGCTCATAACGACCCGATGTGTTACGCCAAGAATCAACATAAAGACTAGAAAAGCACCCGCTTCGGCCGGTGCTTTTTTCATTTACAATGCAGTCTGCCTTTTTCGGCATTAGACTGGATGAGCTGTGTAATGTCGAAAGTACACAATAACTTTTGACCTTATGGTTATAATATATGACATTTTCATTACACGGCAAGGTATAGCCGAAAATCAGGGGATGCGATAATGGAAAATCCCCCTGATATAAGAAAAGATTGCGAAAATCAGGTGATGCGATAAGGGGAAGATCCCCTGATATAAGAAAAAGGTTTCAAAATCAGGTTATACGAGTGTGTGAAATAAAGTCGGGAGTATGGAAGTTTTTCTGTAAATAAAGGTCTTCCGTGAGAAGTGTATAGCGGGCTGGTCAGTTCTTTCTGACCAGCTCTTGAACATTGTTTAACAGAATGATCTTTCCATGTCAAGACATGCCCATGTCAAGGAGGGCATGTCTTGTACATATGATCTTGTGATCTCTGCTATTCAGGCAAGCGCTCCGGGTACATAACTGACAATTCGCCTCGCACTTTTCCCCAGTTGCGAATCGGCATCGTCCACTTGCGTGTGGCTTCGAATGTTGCGAGATACAGCGACTTCAGTAATGCCTGAGATCCTGGGAATACGCTCCTCTGTCGGTTCAGCCTCCGCAGCGTTGAATTCAGCGATTCTATGGCATTGGTCGTATAGAAGGCTGTTCTGACATCCCTGGAAAACTTGAAGATCGGGGATATGGCGTCCCAGTTGTCGCTCCAACGTTTCATAGCATATGGATACTGCGGACTCCATTTATCTGTAACGTGATCAAGTTGTGCCAGTGCGGACTTTTCATCCGGAGCTGTATATATAGTCTTAAGATCCTTTGCAAAGGCCTTCATGTCTTTATTTGCCACATATTTCAGCGTATTTCTGACCATATGTACGATGCAGCGCTGATGCTCTGTTTTCGGAAACGCGGCCGAAATAGCATCCTTTATTCCGGTCAACCCATCTGAACAAAGGACCAATATGTCCCGAACTCCTCTGTTTTTCAACGAATTCAGAACGGACAGCCAGTATTTGCTGCTCTCGTTTTCTCCGACATCTATCGTCAGGACATCTTTTCTTCCGTCTGCGTCGATACCGAGGACAACATACGCTGCAAGTTTCTGTACAATACCGTCTTCCCTTACGGAAAAATGAATTGCGTCAATGAATACGATCGGGTATACCGCTTCCAACGGACGGTTCTGCCAGTCTTCGATCTGCGGCAGGATCTTATCTGTTACGTCTGAAATAAAGCTTTCTGAGGTCTCAAAGCCGTATATGTCCTCGATCGTTTCAGATATCTGCTTTGTGGTCATTCCCTTTGCGTACATCGATATGATCTTCCGGTCAATATCCGAAATATCCTTCTGACGCGTTTTTACAACCGTAGGTTCAAAAGAGGAGTTACGGTCCGGGGAAACGTCGATGGACATGCTGCCATAACTGGAATTGACTCGTTTATTCTTGTATCCGTTTCGATAATTTCGTTCAAGGTCATCCAAATCTGCCCGCTCAGATTTTTCATAGCCGAGATGTTCATCCATCTCGGCCTCCATCATTTCCTTGATCGTGCCACCGAGCAGATCCTTGAGAGCATCCTGTATATCTTGAGCGCTCTCTATATCGTACTCTTCAAGCAGTCCGCGAATAATTTCACGTTTTCCTTCAGTCATTTCGACATGATGCACTGGTTTCTTTGGTTTTCTGGTCATAGTAAAAGGCCCTCCATGAATTAATGATTGCTGTCACGAA
>CADATR010000007.1 GCA_902790885.1 uncultured Eubacteriales bacterium | reverse complement strand
GGCTTTACGGACAGCTCGTTGGTGAATTCGGCGGATACGAGTTCCATACCGTTGTCAGGTACCGAAAGATCGTCCTTTGTCTGGAGCAGCAGGCTGTCTGCATCGTTCTGATCCTTTACGATGGCCACGACCTTGTCGCCGTCGTAAACCGCGTAGGCCTCTGTCTCGATATCCGTCATATATATCAGCTTATTGACTACCGTGTCCGAGTCGTCGGTACTCTTTCCTCTGCCGTCCACAGGATTGAAGGTCACATTCTGGTTGGCCACAAACTTTACGTCAGCCTCTGTTGTGCTGTTGTTGGTGAGCTGTTTTCCGGCTACATCAAGTACATCCGTCACCTCTTCCTGGTTCTTTACATATCCGAGAACCTTGCCGTTGTACGCGTATTCATATACCGTGAAGATATCGAATACGATGAGGATGCCGGTGATCAGCAGTCCCGTAACGAGAATGGCCAGGCCGATGCTGCGCCTGGTGTTTCTGTAGGCCGAGCTTATGCGGTGAGCGTCTGTGATGATTTCCTTGCCAAGGTTGACGAAAGTTCTGTCGACCGCGTCCTGAGCCTTATCGTGCACATTCATCACAGCCGCGAAAGGATCCTTTCCGCCCTTCAGGAATTTCTCCCTGTCACGGGCCTTGGCAGCCTCTCTTTTGCGCATCATCTCAAGTGCGGCAGCCTTTTGAGCTTCACTCTTTTTATCCTTGTCGCCGCTGTCGTCCTGCTGAGCCTCTTCTTTTTCTTCTGTCTGCCCGGACTCTCCGGCCTCTTCGGGCTCTTCGGGCTCCTTTGTCTGCAGGATCTCTTCGCCCGGCTCTGTCTGAGCCTCCGCAGGCTCATCTGCGGCAGCCTCAGGCTCTCCTTCAGCAGACTCGCCCGGACTGAGATCGTTGTCTTTCAGGTATCTCGCGTACGCCAAAGCGGCAGCTCTTATCTGCTCGTCATTGAGCTCGAGCTGTTCCTCTTCGGGTTCCGTATTGATATTCAGTGTCTTATCTTCTGTATCGTTAAATGTCATTTATGCCTTTTCTGTATCCGTGTGCCATCTGTATGCTTCTGCAGCCCGTTCCCTGCAGCAGCTGCACACCATGCCCTCATCCGTGTATCCGGTATCCCTGCATATGCTGCACCTGTATTTTCTGGTCAGGTAATCCCCCGGGAATCCGTTCGCGGTGAGCAGTTGTTTTCTTCCTTCTTCTATAGCTATCCTTTCAGCCCTCAGCCTCTGTCTTTCGTCGAGATTTGAGGCTCCCGGCCTGAGCGATAGCATTTTGCGGTTCACTTTGCTCTCAGCCTCAAAGACGTTCCTCATCTCAGGAACCTTTCTGAGCACCTCCGCCACGCGCGCTTCACGCGCCTTCTCATCTTCGTTTCTTATGTATTCGTAGTAATCCGCCAGCACTTTGCGGCTCACAGGGCTGCCCTCATCCGAGGCCTCTGTCTCCGGGGATCTGCTTCCGCTTCTTTCCCCTGCAAGCCTTGTGTTGATGCCGCCCTTCTCAAGACGGCGGTTTTCTATAACCTTGTTGACGTATTTGAGATTCGGCTCCCTGAGACCTGCCGCAGCCTGGCACGCATCGAGCACCTCGGCAAGCGAGCAGTTCAGTTCATCGAACCATCTGTCCATTATCTCGCGGTCGATAGGCGCCGGAAGCCTGTTGAAACCGAGCGCTCTGAACACCTGCCTGTAACCGTCATTCCTGCGGCTGTGCCTGTCGAGCAGCCTCTTGGCGTCTTCAACAGTGCGGCAGCCCTCCTCGGTCCACCTCAGCGCCACCTTGAAGATATAGTCGATACTGTATTTTTCCAGATCGGCACAGTAATCTATGGCAAAATCGAAGATATCAGGCTCTATGCCGTATACCTTCACCGCGTCCTCTATCTTTGACACCTCCTGCCTGGAGATAGTTCTTCCAGTTGTGACCTGGTACTTTTCATAGAGATCGCGCAGCCTTCTGTCTATGAGCCTGTCGCTTATCTCCTCATCGAAATCCATGTCATCAATCGAGACATAGAGCGGCACTTCCTCTTCAGCAGAAGCGCCCGCTTCAGCATGCGCTGTCTCCGCCTTAGGCTCGTCTGCCTTTCCATAGAGCTCCTCTATCTTGCTCAGGAATATGACATGGCTGACCTCTTCACCGCCGGCGTTCTCGCGCAGTATCTTTACCAGCCCTCTGGATTCCCAGTAGATCCACGCTTCCGCGATCTCGTCCTCGCTGAGACCGAGCAGTCTGGAAAGCTCGCTCCTGTCCGGAGTAAGCTCATACTGAGCGTACATGAGACCGAAAAGGAACACCTTAACATAGTCTCCCGGCGCGTCCGGCAGATATTCACTGATGAAAAGATTCTCTATTTTGGTCCTGTGAAGGAAGATGTCTCTTCCTTTATCGAGCGACATCCTTACCTTTGTCATAGTCTCTACTCTCTGGCCATATTGCCGAATTTGACGTATCTCGGTATCCATGTAAGGTAGGCGACACCTACCGGGCCGTTCCTGTGCTTGGCTATGTTGACCGCGCAGGTGAGGCCTGTGCTCTCATCTATGTTTGCTCTCTCGTCTTCGGAGCTGTAGTAGTCGTCTCTCTTGAGGAAGATGACTACGTCGGCGTCCTGCTCGATAGCGCCTGAATCTCTGAGGTCGGACAGCTTAGGCATGTGGTCGCCTCCGCGCTGCTCCGGTCCTCTCGAGAGCTGCGACAGCAATATTACCGCGCAGTTGAGCTCCTTTGCCATGATCTTTATCGATCTTGTGATGGCAGCGATCTCCTTTTCACGCTGCTCTATCCTGTATCCGCCCATGCTCATCAGCTGGAGGTAGTCGATGACGACCAGATCGAGGTCGCCCTTCTCCTGCTTGAAGCGGCGGCATTTGTTCTTCATCTCGACCGGAGTTATCACCGAGGATTCATCGATGACCATGTCGAGTCCGTAAAAGCTGTCCTGAGCCGCGGAGAGGTCTTCCCACTCCTCCATCGAGATGGTGCCCTTGTGGATGTTCTCAAGAGGCACGCTCGAAGTCATCGAAAGAAGTCTCTCACCGAGCTGCGTGTAGGCCATCTCAAGGCTGAATATCATGACCTTTTTCCCTACGGAAGCCGCGTGCTCAGCCACGTTGAGGGCCCATGCGGTCTTTCCTACACCCGGCCTCGCGGCAAGGATGATAAGGTCTGTCTTCTGGAAGCCGCCGAGTATCTTGTCGACGTCTCTGAAGCCTGTCGGTATTCCCTTGTCGTTGCCGTTTTTCTCCAGCTCCTGCAGCTGCTTTATGTTTTCAAAGAGCACGTCGTTGATGTCGACATAGCTGCTGCGCTGGCTCTTGTGGGCGATCTCAAGTATGCGCTGCTCCGCGTTGTCGAGAATGTCCTCAGGCGGCAGCTCCGCGGAATAGGCCGCGTCCCTTATGGCTTCAGCCTCGGTGATCAGCTGCCTCATCTTGGACTTGTCCGAGACGGTCTCAGCATAATAACGGGCATTCGAAGGAACGATGGCCTCGTCCATCAGCCTGCTCAGATAGGTGATGCCTCCCACCATATCGGAAGTCTTCCTCTGCTTTAGTGTCGAGTACACCGTCGTGATGTCTACTCCGGTACCTCTCTGATCCATGTCGATCATGGTCTTAAAGATCTCCTGATGCTCCTTGAGGTAAAAATCCTCAGGCCTCAGCATCGCGCTGACATCAGCCCTCGCGTCCTGATTCTTGAGCATGGAGCCCAGCACCGCTTTCTCTGCGTCTATGTCGACCGGCGGAAGCAGTACGTTTTTTCTTTCTTCGTCCATCTTTACTTTCCGCCTTCGATCTTGACGACCACCTTAGCGTTTACTTCCTGGAACAGCTTGATCTCAAGGGTCTCAACGCCTGTCTCCTTTATAGGCTTGTCGAGTACGATCTTTCTTTTGTCGACCTCTATGCCGGTCTGCTCAGAGATGGCAGCAGCGATATCCTTCGAAGTGATGGCGCCGAAAAGCCTGCCGTTGTCGCCTACTTTTGTCTTTACGACAACTATTTTGTCAGACAGCTCCTTGGCGAGAGCGAGGGCCTCGGCCTTGTCTGCCTCGTACTTCTCCTGAGCCTTTGCCTTTTCTCTCTCGATGGCTTTCTTGTTGGCAGGTGTAGCCTCAACAGCGAGTCCTCCAGGTATGAGCTTGTTGCGCGCGTAACCGTCGCTCACCTTTACTACCTGTCCTGCTTTGCCTGTTCCCTTGACATCCTGTTTCAAAATGACTTCCATCTTATTTTCCTCCGTATTTCCGGATCATCTGATCAGTTCTATTTCCTGAGTCTTGCTCATGGTACGTCTGCGCTCTTCCTCTTCCTTTTCGAAGGCCTCCTTGACAGACTTCTTTATGCTGGCGAGCACCTCCGCGAGAGGCTCATCCGACTGTACCGCGGCCGATGTAAAGTGTCCGCCGCCTCCCATTTTTTCCATGAGTGCCTGCACGTTTATCTCGCCCAGAGACCTTGCGCTTACTACGGTCTGGCCTCTCATGTTTCTTCCGAGCACAAAGGATGCTTTAGTGCCTTTTACCGTCATGAGCTCATCTGCCACCTGCGCATTGATTATCTGTATATTGTTTGTGGTGCCCTCTGTTATAGCGTACACTACTCCGTCAGGCGAGAATTCCGCTCCTACGACAGCGTTCGCCTTCGCGAGGAAGTCCTCCTGCCTCACCTGGAACAGCTTCTTCACCTCGGAGCTGTCAGCGCCTGCCCGCTTGAGCCATGCGGCTGCCTCAAAGGTCCTTACTCCCGTTCTTCCTGAGAAGTTATTGGAATCCACCATTATGCCGGCGAGCATCGCTTCGGCCTCGAGCTTGCTGATGAAACGCTTCTGCGAAAAGTGCTGCATGAGCTCAGCGAGGAGTTCGCTCGCCGATGACGCGTAGCTTTCAACGTACGCCACTGCCGAGTTCTGGTATGAATCAGCAGTCAGCCTGTGGTGGTCGATGATCACCCTCGTTTTGCACGCGTCTGCCAGTTCAGAGCTCTCCACCAGCATCGGTCTGTTGGTGTCCACGATGATGAGCAGGGACATGTCCGTCACCATCCTGAGCGCCTTCTCCGGCTTGATCATATTGTATTTTTCACTGTCCTCGGCCTTCTCATAGATGGCGTCGAGAGCCTCGTTATGCTTGTCTATGACTATGTATGAATCCTTGCCCAGGAACCTGCAGATGGAGCACGCTCCGAGCGCCGAACCGAACGCGTCCATGTCGGGCATTTTGTGGCCCATTATGAACACTTTGTCGGAGTCCTCTATGAGCGCCTTCATGGCATGCGCGATGACTCTCGGCTTGCTGCGGTTGTTTTTCTCGAGCGACTGAAGAGTTCCTCCATAGTAATGGGTGCCGTCGTCAGTCTTCACGACCGCCTGGTCTCCTCCGCGTCCCAGCGCAAGCTCCAGCGCTGCTTCCGCAAGCTCCGAGGATTCTATCAGCGACTCGTTCGAGATACCGATGCCCAGACTGACAGATGCCGGAAAGTCTATCTTGGACTCAAGACCGCGCACCTCGTCGAGAATGCTGAAATTCTCCTCCACCATGCGCTTCAGCTGTCCGCTGTTGGTGTACATCACATATCTGTCATCTCCGGTGCTGATGACCGGCGACTCGAATGAATCTCCCCACTTTCTGAGCAGGCCGTCTATCTGTGCCGGTATCAGTCTTCTCAGATCTTCGGGAGAGCTCGCGATAAGCTCATCGTAGTTATCGATGTTGATGAACACGATAACGGCTCTTTCGCTCTCGAGCTTGTTTTTGAACGATTCCCTGGCCGTCGCCTCGTCGAAAAATATGATGATATCTTCGTCTTCCCTGGCATCCTCGTTGACCCAGAGCTTGAAGACCTTTCCGTTTCGCTCAAGGATCATCTCCTCCGCATTGGCCTGCATCAGCTGATCGCGTTTGAAGCCCGTCATCGTGAAAAAGTTTGTTCCGACGATGTCTTCATACACAAAGACGTTCTTCATGAGCGAATTCGCAGCCGTTATAAAGCCCTCGGGGCTTACAGAACAGGCGGGGATAGGCACCTTCCTGATAAATTCAACGTCCATGACTTCTCCTCTCTACCTGAAGGCCTCCCTCATAGCGTCGATAAGCCGGTTCAGCTCATCGAGGCTGTAATACTCGAGCTCGATCTTACCCTTGTTTTCGTCACCGGTGATGTTCACCTTTGTGCCGAGCAGCGTCATAAGCTCTCTTTCAACGGCAGTGATCTCAGCCGTTTTGGTCTTGTCGGCCTCACTCGCTTTTTTACGGCGCTTGCGCTCAGGTCTGAGCTCATCCTTCACCTTCTCGGCAAGCCTCTCGGTAGCCCTTACGGACAGATCGTTGCGGATGATCTTGTCCGCGATCTCCTTCTGCTTTGCCTTATCAGGGATGTTAATGATAGTCCTTCCGTGGGCAGCGGACATTTGTCCGCTGGATACGTACTGCTGGATCTCTTCCGGCAGCTTGAGCAGCCTTATGCTGTTTGTTATATATGTGCGGCTCCTTCCGAGCGAGGCGGATACCTGCTCCTGCGTAAAGCCGTATTTTTCTGTCATCGACTTCAGTCCGAGGGCCTCTTCTATAGGGTCGAGGTCTTCTCTCTGCATGTTTTCGATGATGGCAACTATGGCGTTCTGCCTGTCATCGAAGTTCCTCACGATGCACGGCACCGTTCTGAGACCCGACATCCTTGCCGCGCGCCATCTTCTCTCGCCGGCAACAAGCTCGTAGCCGTTGTTGCTCTCCCGCACTATAAGAGGCTGTATCACCCCGTTGGCAGTGATGGAGCTTGCCAGCTCGCCGAGTTTCACCTCATCGAAATTCTTACGTGGCTGAGCGCTGTTTGGTCTGATATCGTTTATATCTACATAAAGGACCCTGTCCTCATTTTCCGCAGCTCCTGATGTTTTTGCCGCTTTGGCACCCTCGTCTGCGCGCGATGAGCTGCTGCTCTCCTCCACAGGGGCTAAATCAGCAAAGAGTGCGTCGAGTCCTCTTCCCAGTCCTGCTTTCTTGGCCATTACTTCTTTGCTCTCTTTCTTGCTCTTTCTCTGGCCAGAAATTCCTTTGTGAACTCCTGGTACGCCTTAGCGCCCTGTGCCTTAGGATCGTAGTCTATGATAGGCTTGCCAAAGCTCGGGGCCTCCGCAAGCCTTACGTTGCGAGGGATTATCGTGTTGTACATGGCCGGTCCAAAGAAATTTCTGACATCCGCGACAACGGCCTGGGAGAGGTTGGTCCTTCCGTCAAACATGCTCAGTATTACACCATCGATGTACAGATCCGGATTGAGTCTCTCCTTTACCTTTTCAATGGTGCTGATGAGCTGGCTGACTCCCTCAAGTGCGTAAAACTCGCACTGTATAGGGATGAGTACGCTGTTGACAGCAGTCAGCGAGTTGATAGTCAGAATGCCAAGGGAAGGAGGGCAGTCCACAAGAATATAGTCATAGTCCGCTCTTACAGCGTCAATGACTCTTTTCAGTCTGCGTTCACGGCCTTCGAGCAGAGCAAGCTCAACCTCCGCACCTGCAAGATCAACGCTTGCCGGAATGAGGAAAAGATTCTCTGTATTCGTTGGCAGAACAGCTTTTTTAACATCAAAGTCCGTGTCTATAAGCGCGTCATAGAGGGTGGATTTAAGCGTCCTTTTGCGTATTCCGATACCGCTGGTTGTATTTCCCTGCGGATCGATATCCACCATAAGGACCTTCTTTCCCCTGCGCGCCAGACATGCAGCCAGGTTGATGTTGGTCGTCGTTTTTCCGACACCGCCCTTTTGATTGAAAATAGCAATTGCCTTGCCCATTATTACCTCCTGCGGGACATAGTTCCCGATTAAACACTTCCGTGTATTATACTGCAATTATGACGCGGTTTTCTACTTCTTATAGTGGTTTTAATGTGATGTTTCGGTGATTTTGCTGGCCTTTAATAAATGCAATTTGTAAATTGTGTCGTTAGAGAAGTTCAACCACAATATATAGGTGCTGAGCGGAATGTTTCACATGAAACATTCTGATTAAAAATTTTTAGATTCCATGCAGATCTGCAAAGACAGCGTACAGGGAAAGACTTAACAGAAATACTTTTGAGACGAATATTTGCTTTTAGGATCTATGGACGATCCGGACATAAATGTTTCACATGAAACATCGTTTCGTCTGGTTTTGTTCAAAACATGTTTCAGATGAAGCCCCGTCCCGTATGACTATGGTCAGAACATGTTTCACATGAAACATAATCCAGGCTGGTTCTGCTCAAGACTCATTTCAGATGAAGCTTCGTCCTGTTTGTTCCTGTGGAAAACAGATTTCAAATGGATCACCATCTCGTCTGGTTGTGATAGTGCAATGTTTCACATGAAACATCGTCCGGAATCAGCGGCCCATCAGGCCGGGCGTCACTTAGCAAAAGACAGGCTCCTGAAAAAGAAAGTTAAGGAAAGTGGCCGAACACTTAAGCCATTAAATGTCGGGGGGACTCTGAAAAAAAGTGATGTTTAAAAAAAGGAAATTTTACTTTGAGATCACCAGAAGAACATGTCCGGATATCTCATCCGGCACATCTTTATAGGATTCTACACATGAGAGCTTTGCTTTATTCTTCTTCAAGACCCTGGCTGCCTGATCAAGCTCTTCCTGATAGTTTTCACCTTTATAGGCAATGAAGGCTCCGCCTTTTCTGACGAAAGGGAGGCACCAGCCCGAAAGCTTTTCAAGATTTGCAACGGCCCTGGAGACACAGATATCGAAAGCCTCACTATACTCAGGCTTTCTGAATATCTCCTCAGCGCGCGCATGTACTGTTCTGAGATTTGATATATTGAGCGTCTGCGCGAATTCATCGATGACTCTGAGACGCTTCAGAGTAGAGTCGAGAAGGGTGAATTCCTTTTCAGGACTGGCTATTGCAAGCAGAGCACCTGGAAAACCCGCTCCCGTGCCGACATCTATTATCTTATCCGCTGCCTTATACTCAGGCAGATCAACAATAGAGAGAGAATCGAGCACGTGCTTTACCAGAGCCTCGTCGCGGTCTCTGACAGCAGTGAGGTTGATATGCTCGTTTCTTTCAAGCACAAGATCAAGATAGGAGAGGAGGGCAGAAGACTTCTCCTCTCCGAACTTTGCCTTAAGACTATTTATAATTGCGTCAGATCTGGAATTCATAATAAAAGCCTACGATCTTCTCATTTCCTTTTCAAGATATACAAGCAATACGTTTATATCAGCAGGGGAGACGCCTGATATGCGGCTGGCCTGCCCTACAGTAAGCGGACGGATGTCCGAGAGTTTCTGCCTTGCCTCAAGTCTGAGGCCTCCGATGGAGTTATAGTCGAGGCGGTCGCTCAGCTTCTTATCCTCGAGATTTCTCAGCTTCTCCACCTCGCTTATCTGCTTGCGGATGTACCCGTCATATTTGAGGATGACTTCTATCTCCGTCTTCTCGTTCTCGCTGAGAGACGGGCGGCTGTCGTCATCAATGTCTGCAAGGTCTTCGTATCTTATCGCAGGCCTCTTAAGAATATCCGCAAAGCACTGATTTGCAGTCTCTTCGATCTCCTTTTTCTTCCTTTCGAGCTGCTCAAGCTTAGCAGGATCATCAGCACATGCAGCCTCAGCTCTTCTGATCTCATGCTCATAAAGGAAGCTTCTGAAAGTATCTATATCTACTCGCTTGCTTCTTAGCCTTGCCACTTCGGCATCGACTTTTTCCTTCTTCGCAAGATATCTTCTGTATCTCTCCTCGGTGACAGAACCATACTCGTAGCCTATCTCAGTGAGTCTTCTGTCGGCGTTGTCCTGTCTGAGGAGCAGCCTGTACTCGGCTCTTGAAGTCATTATGCGGTACGGCTCGTTGGTGCCCTTTGTCACAAGGTCGTCAATAAGGACGCCTATGTAGGCCTGATCGCGCCTGAGCACAAGAGGCTCCTTGCCCTTCAGTCTGCTGACAGCATTGATACCGGCAATAAGTCCCTGAGCCGCGGCTTCCTCATATCCCGAGCTTCCGTTGAACTGGCCGGCACAGAAAAGGCCGCTCACCAGCTTGCTTTCAAGGCTCGGTCTGAGCGAAAGAGGATCGGCGCAGTCGTACTCGATAGCATACGCCGGGCTTAGAATTTCAGCGTGTTCAAGCCCCGGAATGGTAGCATAGAAAGCGTGCTGCACATCCTCAGGCAGGCTCGAGCTCATGCCCTGTATATACATCAGGTCGGTATCCAGACCCTCAGGCTCAACGAAAAGCTGATGTCTCTTTCTGTCTCTGAAACGCGATACTTTGTCTTCGATAGACGGACAGTATCTCGGCCCGACTCCTACAATGTTGCCGGAGTACATGGCCGATTTCTCTATATTATCCATTATGATCTTATGCGTGGTCTCATTGGTATACGAGAGCCAGCAGCTGATCTGCTCTACGTCATAAGTCTTGTCTTCGTTCATGAAGCTGAAAGGCACTATCTTTTCGTCGCCCCTCTGCTCTGTCATGGCATCGTAATCGAGAGTGTCCTTGTGCATCCTGGCCGGAGTGCCAGTTTTGAACCTGCGGATAGGTATCCCTATATCCCTCAGATTATCTCCAAGCTTCGTAGCCGGCCTGAGCCCTGAAGGCCCCGACACCCTCACGTCATCACCGATGAATATCTTTCCCGAAAGGAAAGTTCCGGTGCAGATTATGACAGAATCGCAGGCGTATTCCGCGCCCGACGCAGTCCTGACTCCGCTGACGGATTTTTCCACAGCTTCGCCGGAGTCCTTGCAGTCACTGAGTTCTGTCAATATCAATTCTGTAATTTCATCTTCGATTAGCTCAAGATGCTCCTGTCCGCGAATGGTTTTGAGCATCTCCTGGTGATACTTTTCCTTGTCGGCCTGAGCCCTCAGTGAATGCACCGCAGGACCCTTTGAGGTATTGAGCATCTTGGACTGTATGAATGTCTTGTCGATGTTTATTCCCATCTCGCCGCCGAGAGCGTCCACCTCTCTGACGAGGTGTCCCTTGCCGGTTCCTCCGATAGACGGATTGCACGGCATCATTGCAACGGAGTCAATGTCAGTGCAGAACATCGCCGTCTCCATTCCAAGGCGCGCGCAGACAAGACCGGCCTCGCATCCCGCGTGACCGGCTCCGATAACAATTATCTGATATTTCTTCTTCTCTTCTTTCACGTAAAATCTCTCCGTCTCAAAAGTGGCAAGCACATTCTATCACACGTTATTCCAAAGTGCTACTTAACGAACCCCGCTCACGGCTGCTTTGGGAAGGCTTTCTTTCATACAGAAAGCTGACTCTGATACTTGACAGGATCCCTTTGTGCTATATAATGTATATACAAAACGTATATACATCTGAAAAGGGAGATTGTCATGCAGAGCATTATACGGGCATGGGGAAACAGTCAGGGACTGTACATTCCAAAAAAACTTCTGAAAGAAGCTTCACTGAACGTCAATGATCCAGTTGATATCAGTGTGGTTGACGGCATTCTGATGATACGCAGGGATGAATCGAAAGATCACAGAAGAAACGCACTTGAAGCACTGCGCGGGATACGTGAAGCTCACAAAGATGCAGGCAAAAGCATAAGCCTCGACTACAGAGAAGAGCGCAACAGCTATCTGGAGGAAAAATATGGCAGATAAACGACCAAAAGTTTTCCTTGATACAAATATCCTTATAGACTAACTGCTTTTCAGGGGAGATGAAGCTCTGGCAGCTGAATATCTTTTCGAATCCTCTCTGAACGGTCTTCTCGATATTCATATTGCAGCACATTCCCTGACCAACACATACAATATTCTCAGAAAAGAATATTCTGCAGCAGAGCGGAATCAGATCATTCTGAATCTTTGCGCACTTTGCAAAGTGCTCCCGGTAACCGGTGAGAATATAGAAAAAGCAATTACTGCCGGTCTCAGCACTGATGTTGAAGATGCCCTTCAGATACAGTGCGCAGTTGACAGTAATTGCGATTATTTCGTCACTCGCGACTCGGATCTTTTCACAGAATGTCCAGTCAGGACTATATTGCCCCACGAGCTAATAGCTGAGCTGTCACTTTAGGCGCTTCCGCTATTTACCCAGGCAGAACTTGCTGAAGACCGTGTCGAGTATCTCGTCACCGACTTCCTCACCGATTATCCTGCCCAGCGCCTCATACGCGTAATGAGCCGAAAGCTCAGCAACTTCAACGGGTTCACCGTTCTGGAGCATGCTGATCGCCTCATCGATCTCGATAGAAGCCTTTCTGAGCTGATGCACGTGTCTCTCGTTGGTGATTATGTTGGTCTCGCGCACATTGATGCCGCCAAGATCGAACATCTCTCCGACAGCCTCTGAAACACCCCTGGCCGCCTCTATCGCGCCCTTGCCTATAAGTGAGGTGCTTATGATCCTCACGCCCGGAAGCCTCTCAAGCACAGTCTCTTCAGTGACCGATTTCCCGAGGTCTTCCTTGTTGATCACAACCAGGATGTGATCTGTGTTCATCTTTTCTATGAAAGAGATCACTCTGTCATCCTCTTCATCGAGCGCCTGGCTTCCGTCGATCACGAGTATCACCAGATCTGCGCCGGCGATCGCCTGAGTCGTCTTCTCTATACCGATTTTTTCGACTTTGTCGTCTGAGTCGCGCAGTCCTGCCGTATCAACAAGAACTATAGGGATGCCGCCGAGAGAAGCACTCTCTTCCACCGTATCCCTTGTTGTGCCCGGCACATCCGTGACTATGACGCGCCCCTCGCCGAGTATGGCGTTCATGAGCGAGCTCTTGCCGGCATTCGGTTTGCCGGCGATGACAGCTCTTACTCCCTCACGTGCGATCCTGCCGATGCGCACGGTGTCCAGAAGCTCTTCGACGTCGGATTGGATCCATCTGAGCTGGTCTATCAGCTCACTGTACGCTGTTCCTTCACCATCTCCGTAATCCTCATCCGGATAATCGATGTCTACAGCCATCTGCGCCAGAACATCAAGCAGCGCGGATCTTATGTCATGAATGTTTTCACTGAGTCTTCCGGCACGCTGTCCCTCAGCTATCTCTAGAGACAGATCGCTTTTGGCCTTGATGATGTCGATAACAGCCTCGGCCTGCGAAAGATCCATCTTGCCGTTGAGAAAAGCAAGCTTTGTGAACTCGCCCGGCTCAGCCATGCGCACATCAGGAAGCCCCGAATTGAGAACAGCCGAAAGTATTGCCTTCAGAGAAACATTGCTTCCGTGGCCCTGTATCTCGAGCATGTCTTCGCCCGTGTAGGAGGCCGGCGCTTTCATGCATATAAAGACCGCCTCATCGATGACTTCCGCGTCTTCAGATGAGCTGTCATTTACCACCTTGCCAAAATACGCGTGGCGCGGCTCTATGTCTGCAGGGCATCCGGCCATCAGCCTTCTCATCAGAGCCTCGCTCTGAGGGCCGCTGACCCTGACTATCCCTATGCCGCCTTCGCCCGGCGCTGTGGATATTGCTGCAATAGTATAAGCCATCCTTTGATCTCCGATCCTGGAATCCGTTCAGATTTCAAGCATATGAACGTTTTCCCAGTCAGTTTTTCCTCAATCAGTTATGTCCTTCAGGAAGGATACGCCGTCTCCGCGGTATTCAATTCCGAAATACTCTGCGATAGTAGCCGCCTGATCAGCATATGAATCACGGGTCCCGAGGTCAACACCTTTTTTGAGGCCAGGTCCCCAGATCAGGCACGGGATATCCTCTCTTGTATGGTCTGTGCCCGTGTATCCCGGGTCGCAGCCGTGATCGGCTGTCACCATCAGGATGTCATCCGGACCCATCTTCTCCATAAGCTCGCCAAACTGCTTGTCCGCGAGATTGAGCGCGTTCGTATAGCCTTCGATATCCCTTCTGTGACCGTAAATCATGTCTGTATCTACGAGGTTGACGTAGCAAAGGCCCTCAAAGTCAGCGTCCGCAAGGTCGATGGTCCTCACCATGTTGGCCTCATTACCCTTATTGGAGTAGCTGAACATGACGCTCTTGCCGGCGAAGATATCGTAGATCTTGCCCACGCCAATAGTCTGGAATCCCTCTTTTTTCAAGGCATCCAGCACAGTCTCGCGAGGCGGCTGCAGGCTGAAGTCATGACGCCTTACAGTCCTCTGATAAGGCCACTCGCCCTCGAAAGGCCTTGCGATGATGCGGCCTACTCCGTGCTCGCCCTGCATTATCTCTCTCGCCTTGCGGCAGATGTCGTAAAGCTCCTCGATAGGAACCACGTCCTCATGCGCCGCGATCTGCATCACGCTGTCAGCGCTCGTGTACACGATAAGATCACCCGTCTTTACATGGTGCTCTCCGTAATCCTTGATTACTTCAGTGCCCGAATAGGTCTGGTTGCAGACGATCCCCCTGCCGGTAGCCTCCGACAGCTTGTCGAGTATCTCCTGCGGAAATCCTTCATAGTATGTCGGAAGAGGCTTAGGCGATACCATGCCCGCCATCTCCCAGTGACCGACTGTCGTATCCTTGCCGCGCGATTTCTCGTGCATGCGGCAGTAGCAGCCCTCTGCATCATCCGCAGGATCATAGAAAGACGTGCCGCAGATGTTGTAAAGGCCCATTTTTCTCATATTAGGCACATCAAGTGCGCCGCTCTTGAAGCAAGTACCGAAGGTATCCGCTCCCAGATCGCCAAACTCTGCCGCGTCAGGAGCCCCGCCTATACCGGCGCTGTCCAGAACTATCCAGAATACTCTCTTGCCCATAAGCTAACCTTCCATTTCCTTATCCTCAGCTATCATCATGCGGATCGCCTCGATGGCTACGCGGATAGCGAGGTCTGTGTCGTGCTCCTGCGGATTAGGCAGTCCGGCCTTCTCTCTCTCCTGATTCGCTACGACCAGGAAAACCGATCCGACCCTGAGCCTGCGGTATGCTCCGACTATAAACAGAGCAGCCGATTCCATTTCCGAAGCCTTGCATCCCATGCGGAGCCAGGCGTCCCACTTGCTGAGAAGCTCGTGGCTGTTAGGAAGCGCCTCCGGCATGTGCTGTCCATAGAAAGCATCCTTGCACTGCACAACTCCCGTGTGGTAATCTGCGCCGAGCTTTTTAGCCGCTCTTACCAGCGAGGCCGATACCGTAACATCCGAAACAGCCGGATACTCTATCGGGCAATACTCCTTGGACGTGCCTTCCATGCGGACCGCACCTGTTGCAACCACAACATCGCCGCCCTTCACGTCGATATCCATGCCTCCGCATGTACCGACTCTGATGAAGGTCTTTCCGCCTACGTTAGCACATTCCTCGAGAGCGATCGATGCCGACGGACCGCCTACTCCAGTACTCGTACAGCTTACCTTTACGCCATCAAGATAACCTGTATATGTTACATATTCACGGCTGTCCGCTACCTTTTCAGCGTTATCGAAGTATGCCGCGATCTTCGGCACTCTGTGCGGATCGCCCGGCAGTATGACGTATTCTCCAATATCGCCAGGCCTTAATCCAACATGATACTGATAGCCTGCGCCTTCCGTGTAATCTACCATTTCAGAACCTCTTTTCTATTTCTCAGCCGCCTTCGCAGCCTTTACGACTCTCGATGTTCCGAGCCTCTTTGCGCCTATCTCAAGATACTTCTCAGCATCCTCGAGTCCGCTGATGCCTCCCGAAGCCTTTACTTTTACACCTTCTCCGACGTTTTTTACCATGAGATCAACATCCTCGAATGTTGCTCCGCCTCCTCCGAACCCTGTCGAAGTCTTGATGAAGTCAGCTCCCGCGAATGTGACTATCTCACACAGTTTCACCTTCTCTTCGTCGGTCAGCATGCATGTCTCGATGATAACCTTGAGAATGTGGTCTCCGCAGATCTCTTTGAGAGTACGGATCTCGTTTTCTATATCATCCCATCTGCCGTCTTTTGCCCAGCCGATGTTGATTACCATATCGATCTCATCAGCGCCGTTGTCGAGCGCGTCGCTTGTCTCAAAAGCCTTTACAGCTGTTGTGTTGTAGCCGTTAGGGAATCCGATGACAGTGCAGATCGGAAGCCTTGCACCTGCATACTCCCTCGCCTGAGCAACATACCCCGGCGGAATGCAGACACTTGCCGTCTCGTACTTGATGCCGTCATCTATAAGAGCCTTGATGTCTTCCCACTTCGCCGTCTGGGCAAGAAGTGTATGGTCGACGTATTTAAGAATGTCTTTTGTTTCCATATTGAAGCTCCTTTTTTAATAACTTATGAGCATGCATAATTTCACGAGTAAATTATACTACTAATCCCGCATGTATTGTTATCCATTAAAGATATTAAAGACTCGCCGCGGGGGTCTTTGTATTGCCTCAGATAGGTTCACGAGATAGTTTCACGGCGCAAAGAGACGGAGGCCGAAGCCTCCGCCCTGTTGTTTTGAATGGATCAAGTGCGCGGATATTATCTTGCGCTCTTGTCGTATGGGATACCTTCTGCCTTAGGCGCTCTGGAGTTCTTGGATGTAAATGCAAGAACGATGAGCGAGATGATGTAAGGCAGCATGTTGTATACCGTGCTCGGGATGTTCATCGAAGCGAGGAACGGGATTCCCGTGTATACGTTGGACAGCGCTCTGAAGAGTCCGAAGAGCAGTGCCGCGAGCGCGATATTTGTCGGTTTCCACTGACCGAAGATCATTACGGCCAGAGCCAGGAAGCCGAAGCCCGCGACGCCCATTTCGAATTTCCACTCGGATACGCCGGCCGTGATGTACACGATTCCGCCGAGTCCGCCGAGGAAGCCCGAGATGAGTACGCCTGCCCAGCGCATCTTGTATACGCTGATACCTACCGAGTCAGCAGCCTGAGGGTTTTCGCCGCAGGCCATGAGTCTGAGACCGAATTTGGTCTTGTAGAGCAGGAACCACGCAACTACGAGCAGCACGACTGCCATTACCATGAACCAGTTGAATTCGAAGCCTCCTAAGTATTTGAGGAATGCCTTCTTCTCCTGGATGTACTGGATGGAGCTGGACACGTTGTCAGGGTTAATCGATGTGTTCATGGCTCTTACGAATACTGTCGCTGCGGCTGTAGCCAGCAGGTTCATTGCTGTACCAATAAGAGTCTGGTCAGCGCTGAAGTTGATGCAGGCAACTCCCAGCAGGCAGGAGTAAAGCATTCCGACAAGTACAGCGAACAGTGTGGTTGCCAGTACGATCACTATCTTGGCAGTGCCGGCCGGCAGCAGGAACATCGTTACCGCTCCGCCGAGAGCTCCCATTACCATGATGCCCTCAAGTCCAAGGTTGATAACGCCGGAGTGCTCAGAGAAGCATCCGCCGAGTGCCACGAGGCAAAGTACCGAGGCGAAAATAATTGTATATTGAAGCAGTAATACCATTACTTGTCACCTCCTTCCGCTTTAGCAGCGTCATCTGTGACCGGAACATCGTTGACGTTAGGGCCGCCCTTATCTCTCTTGCTGATCCAGTTGTTGATCGCAAACTTGAAGAACAGCACGAATCCGCAGAGGTAGATGATGATCGATGAAATCAGGTCAGAGATCTGCGAAGGATATACCGACTTGTTGATGAGTGCTCCGCCGTCCGTGATGGACTGAATGAAGAACGAAGCGAAGATCGTTCCGATCGGATGGAGTCCGCCAAGGAATGTAGCGGCGATGCCGTTGAATCCCATGCCCGGTACGGAAGTCTGAGTCGTCGACCATTCCTGATATCCAGTGAGGAAGAGGAATGCAGCGCCGATGCCCGCAAGTGCTCCGCCTATCGCCAGTGTGACGATGATATTCTGTTTTTCTTTCATTCCGGCGTACTTTGCAGCTTCCTTGTTGAAGCCTGTAGCGCGAAGCTCGTAGCCGAATTTTGTCTTGGACAGGATCACCCAGATGAGTATCGCAAATAGGATAGCCAGCGGGATCGCGATCGTTACTGTCCTGTTGTTGGCAAAGAGGTTGTTGAGCCCTGCCGAAGGGATCAGAGCACTAGGGTTGCCCGATGCCAGCTTGATGGTATAAGGGCTTGTAGGGTCTTTGACCGACTTTGTCGTCAGCATCATGTTGGTCAGATACAGCATTATCCAGTTGAGCATGATGCCCGAAATAACCTCGTTTACATTTCTGTAAGCCTTGAGCGCTCCTGAGATGGCTCCGACTACTGCACCGGCGACCGCCGCGAGAAGCAGGCAGACTATCCAGTTGCAGTGCCATGCGAGAGCTGCGTAAAGTCCGATGCAGGCACCGGCCTCATACTGTCCCGGAGCTCCGATGTTGAAGAGTCCTACCTTGTAGCAGAAGCAGATCGAGAGCGCGCACATCAGCAGCGGCGCAGTCTTGGCAAGAGTGTTACCGAGAGCCTTCATCTTGGCAGGTCCGGATGCTCTTGTGAGGAAGTTGAGAAGGATAGTTTTTATCGCTTCTCCGGCTCCTGCAGGATTGATGAGCAGAAGCACTATGAATCCGATCAGCAGACCGAGCACGATACATATCAGCGAAGTGAGTATCGCCTGGAAGGATGGATTCTTAAGCAAACTTTGTTTCTGTTTCATTACGCTTCCTCCTTCCCCTTCACTGCAGTATCAACAACTTCCGAATGCTCTATCTCGGCCGTATTGCCGTCGACAGTGACATTTCTCTTCGCGCCGGCCATGTACAGACCGAGCTCCTCAACTGTTGTCTTCTTAGGATCGAGTTCTCCGACGATCTCGCCCTCGTACATGACGAGGATGCGGTCAGGAACATTCATTACCTCTTCGAGTTCGAGTGAGATGAGCAGTACAGCTCTTCCGTTGTCTCTCTCCTTGATGAGGTTCTTGTGAACGCCCTCGATGGCTCCGACGTCAAGGCCTCTTGTAGGCTGAACGGCGACGAGCAGTTTGTGATCCTTGTCGATCTCACGGGCGATGATGGCCTTCTGCTGGTTGCCTCCGGACATTGCCCTTGCGATAGTCAAAGGGCCCTGGCCCGATCTGACGTCGTGTTCTTTCTCGAGTCTCTCAGAGTAAGCGCGTATGGCCGGCTTCTTGAGGAAGCCTGCCTTCGATGTGAACTCATCCTGATAATATCTCTGGAGCACCATGTTGTACTCGAGCGGATAGTCAAGAACGAGTCCGTGTTTGTGTCTGTCCTCAGGGATGTGGCTCAGCAGCCTGCTCCTCTGGCGGATCGAAGCCTTTGTGATGTCCTCTCCGCAGATCGTGATCTTTCCGTCAACGAGAGGCTCCATGCCTGTAAGGCCGTAAACTAATTCGGTCTGGCCGTTTCCGTCGATACCGGCGATACATACTATCTCGCCCTCATGGACTTCGAAGCTTACGTTCTTTACCGCGTTGTTGGAGTGGAGCTTTGAAGCAACAGTCATATTCTCTACCTTGAGAATAGTTTTGCCCGGCTTTGCAGGCTTCTTGTCAACTACCATGTTGACATCACGGCCTACCATCATGCGGCTCATCTCTTCTTTCGAAGTGCTCGCAACATCAACGGTTCCGATGTACTTGCCGCGGCGGAGTACGGTGACTCTGTCTGCGACAGCCTTGATCTCGTTGAGCTTGTGAGTGATGAAGAGGATCGACTTTCCCTCAGCTCTGAGGTTTTTCATGATCTCCATGAGCTCGTCTATCTCCTGCGGTGTAAGCACGGCAGTTGGCTCGTCGAAGATGAGGATCTCATTGTCCCTGTAGAGCATCTTGAGGATCTCAGTTCTCTGCTGCATTCCTACAGTGATGTCCTCGATCTTTGCGTCAGGATCTACCTGAAGTCCGTACTTTTCGGACAGCTCCAGTACCTTTTTTCTGGCTTCATCCATCTGAAGAACGCCGCCCTTTGTTGTCTCAACGCCGAGTATGATATTCTCAAGAACAGTGAAGCACTGAACCAATTGGAAGTGCTGGTGTACCATTCCGATGCCAAGGTCGTTCGCATCGTTAGGGTCGTTGATCTTTACCTCTTTGCCGTCCTTTTTTATGACTCCTTCTTCAGCCTGATACAGACCGAACAGGACGGACATGAGGGTGGATTTACCGGCACCATTTTCACCAAGCAAGGCATGTATCTCGCCTCGCCTCAGCTGCAAAGTAATGTTGTCATTCGCAATGATGCCGGGGAATCGTTTGGTGATGTTCACCATTTCTATGGCATAAGGTGCATCCATATTTTCCGTTCCCTCCATATAACTCAAAAGTGAATCCAATACATAGTTATTTTACCATTAAAGCGGGCAATAAAAAAGGCGGTTCCTTTCGGAATCGCCTTAGTATTAAGTCTCTTCAGAGCTTGATGTTAGCCCTTGATAGATCCCTGATCGTCAAGCTTAACAGCCTTTACTGCAGGCAGAGCCTCTGTGTCAGCGGAAACTGTTCTTGTTCCGTTGAAGAGCTCCTTAACGAGAGTCTGGTAATCAGCTTCGCTGAATCCATCGCCCCACTGTGTGGAAGCAGGCAGCTGTACGTAGTTCTCTTCCGGAGTCTCGGATACGAGACCGAGGTTCTCGATCTTTCCGGCATAGTCAGCCCACTTGCCTTCGTTGATAGCTCCGAGCAGAGTGTTGACTGTTGCGCCAAGACCCTTCATAGCCGATGTAACTGTCATGCCTTCGCCATAAGCGCCGTCGATTGTAGCAGCCTGGTCAACGTCAACGCCGATGACCTTTCCGCCTGTCTTCGCAGCAGCCTCAGCAGCCGATGTGAAGATTCCGCCGCCGCATGCGAATACGCACTGTGTGCCGGAGCCATACCATGTGTCCATAGCAGCTGTGATGTCAGCATCGCCGAAGAACTGTCCGCCGTATACGTACTTGATCTCTACGTCGTCCTTGCCGAGCTCCTGAGCTGCAGCATCAGCACCCTGAACGAATCCGCCGCCGTATCTCTGTACAGCAGGAACTGCCATTCCGCCGAGGAATCCGAGCTTTGTGTAGCCCAGCTTAACTGCTGCATAACCTGCCATGTAGCCAGCGATCTCTTCCTGATAAACTGCGCTGTAGACGTTCGGTCCGTCGAATTCTCTCTCGCCGTAAGCTGTGAGGTCTCCCTCAGAAACGTCAAGAGCAACGAACTTTACATCTTCATAAAGAGGTGCTACTTCATAGATAGCATTAGCAAACGCATAACCAGGCATTACGATTACGTTGTAGCCTTCTTCGATAGCTTCCTCGATTGAAGAAACACGGTCTGCGTCAGAGTCAGATGCAGGCTTTTTATATGTGAAGTCGATTCCTGCGCCCTCACAGAATGCCTTGCAAGCCTCATAAGTTGTCTGGTTGAAGGACTGGTCTGTAATGTCACCATAGTCTGTGACCATTGCCACCTTCATTGCATCGTCAGCTGCAGCTTCTTCTTCGCCGCCGCCACCTCCCCCGCAAGCTGCGAATGAGAATACCATCAGCGCTGCGAGGAGTAAAACAAGAAATTTCTTCATCACGTTCCTCCTAAAGTACTTTAGTGCGATAATTAGTACTAAGGATCCGTCGATCCTAACGAATTAATTATAGTATATCGATTTCCAAAACAAAATGATTTTATAAAAAATCCTGCCCGGCTCATCCCGTCACTTCATTCATGACTTTATCTTTGGATAAATCCGGTCTGTATTGCATCAAAAACCACGGTCTGTACTGACTCAAGAGGACTTTTAAAAAAATTGCTAAATAATTGACCAAAAAAATTTATATATTTAGCAAAAACTCGCTCAAATTCTAAAAAATAAAGAAATAAGGCTCAAAATAGTATGAAATAACCCTGATTTATGAGTAAAATACCTGTTTTTTATTGATTTCAGAGATCATTTGAAAGTATTTGCTAAACATATTCTTGTTTTTATATATTTTTTTAGCATTTTTTTTAAAACTCCTATTTTACACTTAACTGTTTTTTTAATTTATTGAAGATTTTCCATATTTATAGTGAACTGATAGTGTGCAATTAAAAATCTATAGTATTATTATATAGTCGTAAAAGGTTTTAGCGAATCACGGAGGTGCGGGATGGCTAAGCTATATTTCAAATATGGAGCAATGGGATCCTCAAAATCTGCACAGGCTCTGACCACAAAATTCAATTATGAAGAAAAGGGCATGACAGTCTGGCTCATAAAGCCGGGTACCGACACCCGCGATGGCGCTGACATAATCAGGAGCCGCATCGGTCTGAGCCAGAAGGCACAGGTGATACATCCCGACGATGACATCATAGAAAAATACCACGAAGCCGGCAGCTACGATGTAATAATCGCCGATGAAGCCCAGTTCATGACTCCTGAGCAGATCGACGGCCTCAGATGGCTGGTTGATGAAGAGGATATTCCGGTGCTGTGCTTCGGACTGCGTACCGACTTTCAGACCCACTTCTTCCCGGGAGCAAGGAGGCTCATGGAGCTCGCTGACTCCATAACTGAAATAAAAACTATTTGTGAATGCGGGCGCAAGGCGACTGTAAATGCCAGGTTTGACGACAACGGCTTCATAATCACCGAAGGCGACCAGGTGGTGCTCGGCGGAAACGACAGATATACCGCGATGTGCCATAAGTGCTGGAAAGAACGCATCAAAGAGCAGAGTAAAAACAGCTGATCAAAAAGTATGGAAAATAAAGGATATGTTGTAGTAATAGGAGCTGCCAACACGGATATAGGAGGTACTCCGTATAAACCCCTTATTCCGGAGGATTCAAATCCGGGCGTAATAAAAATGAGCTTCGGGGGAGTCGCCAGAAATATCGCCCACAATCTTACTCTTTTCGGAGAAAATGTTGAGCTTGTGACCGCGACTGGCGATGACACTCTCGGAATGAACATGCTGAGAAGCTGCGAAAGCATTGGCGTTGACACCAGTCTTTCTGTGGTGGTGCCGGGCGGATCGTCTTCTGTCTATCTCTTCATAAACAATGAAGACGGCGAGATGGAGCTGGCTCTTTCACACGTAGACATAGTAAAAAAGATAACGCCTGAATATCTGGAATCGATCAGCGATGTTATCAACTCTGCGGAAGTTGCAGTCGCAGACTGCAACCTCACACAGGAGGCACTGCTGAAGCTGAAGGAAATATGCGAGGTCCCGCTGTATATAGACCCGGTGTCGGTATCTCATGCGGATAAGATAAAAGGACATCTCGAGGGTATAGATACTCTTAAGCCGAACCGTCTCGAAGCGGAGTTTCTGAGCGACATGATAATAGAAAGCGAATACGACTGCTTTGAAGCAGCCCGCTCTCTTATAAATCAGGGAGTCAGAAGAGTTTTCATATCCATGGGTCCGGAGGGAATGGTGGCAGCCGACAAAGATCATGTTATAATGGCTGACAGGTATTCCGCGCATGTAAAATGCACAACAGGAGCCGGTGATTCAGCAATGGCCGCGATAGTCTGGTCTTCTCTGAATGAAGAAGGCGACGGACTTGCTGTTCCGGCAATGGCCGCGAACGCCGCGGCAGCCGCTACTATCTCAGTGGATCCTACCATCCACCCGGGAATGAGCAGCGAACTTATAAAATCGATAATAAAAGAACAGAATATATCTGTCAGAGAAATACAGGAACTTAGAGAAGGAGAAATCTTATAATGAACAAATATCTTGATATCAGCAAGGAAGTAAAAGAAGCACTCATCGCCGGCAAGCCAGTCGTTGCACTTGAGTCCACAATAATCTCGCACGGAATGCCTTATCCGCAGAATGTTGAGACGGCACTCGCAGTAGAGGACATAATAAGAAAGAACGGAGCCACTCCGGCTACCATCGCAATTATCGGAGGAAGGCTCAAGGCAGGACTTACTCCTGACGAGATCGAATACTTCGGAAAGAAGGGACCTGAGATCACAAAAGCTTCAAGGCGCGATCTCGCGATGCTCTGCGCAAAAGGACTTGACGGAGCCTGCACAGTAACAACAACAATGATGATCGCTCATATGGCGGGCATCAACATCTTCGCAACAGGCGGAATCGGCGGAGTCCACAGAGGAGCCGAAGTCACGATGGATATAAGCGCCGACCT
>CADATR010000006.1 GCA_902790885.1 uncultured Eubacteriales bacterium | reverse complement strand
CATCCTCTCGTATTATCTGTCAATAATTGTATCATACGAGTGTAATTCTTGTCTTTCATGCATCCAAAAATTACAAAGATTCTTTTTATGCGATGCCCGCGCGCAAATGCAGAAAGTGTTTCCGTGAGAGCTTCCGCCGCGTCGGGATTGTGAGCTCCGTCCACTATGAAATACGGTTCCGTGCCCCCTGCCCTGTCTTCATCGAGTATCTCAAACCTTCCCGGCAGATACGCATTTTCGAGCCCTATCGTGATCGCCTCGTCTGAGACTTCTATCCCGGAGGCCTTTACCGCTTCAGCGGCTGTCGCGGCATTTCTGTACTGATGCTCGCCCTTCATCGACAGTTCAAGGCCTTTGTATCTGTCATATACGGCCGACACGTCAATGAACTCACAGCCATTTTCCTCAGCTGTACGCCTCAATATGTTTTTTACATTGAGATCAGCTGTCTGAGATACCACAGGAACGCCGGGCTTTATGATGCCTGCCTTCTCGTGAGCGATCCTGAATATGGTTTTTCCGAGCTCGGCAGTGTGATCGAGGCCTACCTGCGTTATTACCGACACAAGAGGCTTTTCAATGGTGTTCGTTGAGTCGAGTCTTCCCCCGAGTCCTGTCTCGAGCACCACATAATCCGGACGCATCTCAGCGAAGTAAAGATACGCGGCAGCCGTATACACCTCGAACACCGTGGCGTTCTCAGAGGCTGCCTTCGCCCTTGCCTTCAGCTCATCGAAGCGGTCCTGCTCTATCATGTGGTGCGTGCCGTCCCATATCTGTACTCTCTCGCATTCATTTTCAAGATGCGGAGATGTATAGAGGCCGACCGTATAGCCGGCTTCCTCGAGAATGGAAGCCGTCATGACGGCAGTAGAGCCCTTTCCGTTGGTTCCGGCAATATGTATTGCCCTGAAGCCCTCCTCGGGATCGCCGAGGGCAGCAAGCAGGGCTTTCATCCTGTCCAGTCCGTCAAAACTTGCCATTTTTATTTCAGTGAATCGAGACGGGCTATAACGACAGCAAGCATCTCGCGGTATTTCTCGCCCTTTGCCTTCTCTTCTTCAACGAGCTTCTGAGGAGCCTTTGCAACGAAGCCCTGATTGGCGAGCTTCTTTTCAACGCGGGCAACTTCACTCTCGAGTCTTGCCTTTTCTTTTGTGAGTCTCTCTATCTCGGCATCCCTGTCTACCAGGTCGTCGAGCTTTACAGCGATCTCAGCTCCGTCGATAACGGCAGTCATTACATCTGACGGCATCTCAAAGTCTGTTCCCCTGATGTCTATCTCAACGACGTTGGCCAGCTTGCGGATGCGCTCAGCAACAGCTTCGATATCTGAAGCGAGCGAGTCTGTCCTTACGATGAGGTTGAGCTTTCTTCCCGGAGCAGCCTCGGCTTCAGCGCGAATGTTGCGGACAGCCTTGATGACCGCCATGGCTGTGCCGATCCTGCGAACGGAATCGCCGTAATCCATGGATGCGTCATACTCAGGCCACTCAGCCCTGATGAGCATCGCGTCGCGGCCTGTCCTGCCGTCATCGTGAGGCAGAACGCTCCAGATCTCTTCAGTGATGAAAGGCATGAAAGGATGCAGGAACTTCAGGAGGTCTTTCAGGACCTTTGTAAGCACCGCCCTCGCGACCTTCTTATCCTCTTCATCATCGCCATAGAGTCTGCCCTTCACCATCTCGATGTACCAGTCGCAGTAAACATCCCAGATGAGCTCGTATACTCTCTGTCCCGCAAGACCGAGTTCGAATTTGTCGAGCATCTCGGTTATATAATTAGCTCCTTCATTGGCCATATGAAGGATCCACTTGTCTTCATCCTTAAGGTCTGCCTCGTCATAACCCATAGGGAGCCATTCGCCGGACTCATCCTGAAGATTCATTATAGTAAATCTTGAAGCATTCCAGAGCTTGTTGGCGAAGTTACGCGCAGCCTCTATCCTCTTAGGGATGTATCTCGTATCGTTTCCCGGGGAGATTCCTGTGCAGAGCATGAATCTCAGAGCGTCAGCTCCGTACTGGTCTATGGACTCAAGCGGATCGACTCCGTTGCCGAGAGACTTGGACATCTTGCGTCCGAGCTCGTCCCTTACCAGGCCGTGAACGAATACGTAGTCATAAGGCGCGTCTCCCATGCACTCATATCCCGAGAAAACCATCCTTACTACCCAGAAGAATATGATGTCATATCCCGTAACCAGAACGCTGTTAGGATAGAAGTAATCGAGAGCTTCTGTCTTCTCAGGCCATCCGAGTGTTGAGAACGGCCAGAGAGCAGAGCTGAACCATGTATCGAGAACGTCCTCGTCCTGTGTGAAATGCCTGCATCCGCACTTAGGGCATACCTCAGGCTTCTCAGCCGCTACGACGATCTCGCCGCACTCATCGCAGTAATACGCAGGGATCCTGTGTCCCCACCAGAGCTGTCTCGAAATGCACCAGTCGCGGATATCATACAGCCAGTTGAGATAGACCTTGCTGAATCTCTCAGGCACGAATTTAAGGCGTCCGGATTCAACTGCATTTATGGCAGGCTTCGCGAGCTCGCTCATCCTGACGAACCACTGATCGCTCATCATAGGCTCAACGGCATTGTGACATCTGTAGCACTTTCCTACAGGGATCACCATGTCTTCTGTCTTTACGAGGAAGCCGCCTTCCTCAAGATCTTTTACCCATGCCTTTCTGCACTCATATCTGTCCATGCCGGCATACTTGCCCGCGTGCTCATTCATCGTAGCATCATCGTTCATGCACGAGATGATCTCGAGATCATGTCTCTGTCCCACTTCAAAGTCGTTAGGGTCGTGAGCCGGAGTGATCTTTACCGCACCGGTTCCCTTTTCAGGATCCGGATACTCATCAGCGATGACAGGGATCTCTCTTCCGACCAGAGGAAGGATAACAGTCTTGCCTACGAGGTCCTTGTATCTTTCATCGCTCGGATGCACCGCGATAGCGATATCTCCGAACATTGTCTCAGGTCTGGATGTTGCTACGGTGATGCCCTCGCCTCCATCCTTTGCCGGGTATCTGAAGTACCAGTACTTTCCGTTCTCGTCCTCGTGTTCAACTTCAGCATCGGAGAGCGAAGTCTTGCAGCACGGGCACCAGTTGATCAGGCGGTTGCCCTTGTAGATCCAGCCCTTTTCATAAAGGTTGATAAAGAACTTTACTACGGCCTTGTTGCATGTTTCATCCATGGTAAAGCGCTCGCGTCTCCAGTCGCAGGAGTCGCCGAGCTTGCGGCACTGCTTCGTGATGCGCCCGCCGTATTCCTTCTTCCATGCCCACGCGTGGGCGAGGAACTCCTCTCTTGTAAAGTCTCTCTTGTCGCGGCCGGTCTTTTCTCTGAGCTCATTGGCCACCTTTACCTCAGTCGCTATGCTGGCGTGATCCGATCCCGGAAGCCACAGAGCGCTGTAACCCTGCATTCTTTTATATCTTGTGAGTACATCCTGCAGAGTCTGGTCAAGCGCGTGTCCCATATGAAGCTGTCCCGTGATATTCGGAGGCGGCATCATGATGGTGAAAGGTTTTTTGTCCTTGTCGACATCAGCGTCAAAAGCGCCTTCTGTCTCCCACATCTCATAGATGCGGTCTTCGAAATCCTTCGGATCATATGTCTTTGCGAGGTTCTTCATAATTGCTGTGTTGCTCCTTAATAATCGCTGTATTTGCTGTTGATCTTAAGTACTTCATGTCGTACTTTCGACATTCTTTCGTCCATTTCGTGAAGGTTCTCTGCGCATTCTTTCAGAGTGTCCACGATATCCTGCGCAAGTGAACCCTTATTTTTATATCTGAGCTCGTGTTCGAGGCTTGCCCAGGCGTCCATCATGACGCTTCTGAACTGTATCTCGACCGGCACCATTTTCCTCTTGTTTACGAGATAGACCGGCACGGCCACTACCACATGCATGCTGCGGTAGCCGCTCTCCTTAGGACTGTCGCAGTAGTCCTTTACCCTTATCATCTCTATGTCTTCCTGTGAAAGAAGAAGGCCCGACATCGTAGCGAGATCCTCCTCATAGTTGCATACTACACGGATCCCTGCAATGTCGAGGATCTCACGCCTCACCATGTCGAGGTTGTTGAGCGGATCCTCGATCCCGTACCTCCCTGCCTTTTCCATGATGCTCTCAAAGGTCTTGAGCCTTGACTGAACGTGATGGATAGGCATGTACGAATGCTTTTTATCAAAATCGTCAGAGAGTATGTCGAGTCTTGTCTCAACCTCTTTGATTGCTGAATTGTAAAGAAGACTTATGTCATCTATGGCAGACTGGAGTTCTTCGTCTGTGCCCCTGAATCCGGGCATCTTTTCACGTATCCTGTCTGCGTAGTAATACCTGAATCCCATATCCTAACCTCTCTTTGCCGCCTTGATGATGTTGCGGAGAAGTATAGCCGTCGTTACTCTTCCTATGCCGCCCGGTACCGGAGTGTAAGTCAGATCGCTTATTTCGCCTGACTCCTTTATCTCCTCGATATCGAGATCGCCATGCATCTTTCCGTCCCTGCCGGTCCCCGTCCCTACATCGAGTACTATCTGGCCGTCCCTGAAGTATCTGCTGCCGTACGACTGTGTCCGTCCGGTAGCCAGCACTACTATGTCTGCGCTTTTGCACGCGCTGATCTGATCTTCTTCAGGCGTGCGGGAGTGACATATGGTCACAGTAGCATCTGCGTTGAGCATCATGATAGCGAGAGGCTTGCCTACAGTAAGGCTTCTTCCAAGTATGGTTACCCTGCGGCCCGCCGGATCGATGCCGTGATGCCTCATTACCTCCATGCACGCTTCGGCTGTGCAGGCAAAGAAGGCGTCATCCTTTCCGGCAAAGAGCTCAGCTATTGAAATATCCGTGATAGCGTCAACGTCCTTTGACGGGTTGAGCATGGTGCGCAGCTTCTCCCCGTCTATGCCCCCAGGAAGAGGCCTCAGCAGTATTATGCCGTGCACGCTTTCATCCTCGTTGATGGCCTGAAGCGTTACTTCGACCAGAGCCTGACCTATATTGCTTGTGAAATTGATGGCCTGGGTCTCTATGCCGTACGCGTTGCTCTGCCTCAGGATGGCGTTCTCATAATACTTCTGGCCGTCATCATCTCCGGCTCTGATCACAGCAAGTTTAGGGACGACGCCCTGAGCGGCAAAGCTCCTTACGGATTCCCTGATATACTCGTCTATTTCCTTTTTTACTCCGTCGCCGGGTAATTCCCTGAACATTCTCTGTTGATCCCTTCAATTAATCTGTTTCAGATACACATGCATTAAGAAAGCTTTCGCGTTTTTAAGCTGCCCGCTCGCCTTCCCTCATTTTGTTGCTCCTGTCATTCCTTATATTCACTGCAAGCAGCACAATCAGCGCCGCCATGAATATGATGGTCGAAAGCGCGAACAGACTTGGTCTTATGCCTACTTTTACCTCACTGTAGATGAGTGTCGATATCGTATTGATGCCGGCTCCCCTGGTGAAATATGTGATGATGAAATCATCGACCGACATCGTAAAGCTGAGCAGGAACCCTGATATTATTCCGGGCATGAGCTCAGGCAGTACTATCTTGCGGAACGCGTACTTTTCTGACGCCCCGAGATCGAGCGCCGCTTCAAACAGCCTGTCGGTATTCTTATTTACCCTCGGTCTGACCGAAAGTATCACATATGGTATGCAGAATGTCGCATGGCTGAAAAGAATGGTCATGTAGCCGCGCGGAGCTCCAATCATAAGGAAGAAGAGCATGAGCGCGATTCCTGTGACTATGTCGGCGTTAAGCATCGGGATATTGTTGAATCCCAGGAGCACGTTCTGGGCGCGGGGCTTCATGGCCGCCATGCCAAGCACCGCAAAAGTCCCTACGGCTGTCGCTATGAGCGCTGCCAGTATGGCTATCGAGAAGGTGTTCGCTATAGCTCCCATCATTATCCTGCTGCGGAAGAGCTCCTGATACCAGCGCAGGCTGAATCCCGACCATACCGACATCGACTTTGATTCATTGAAAGAAAGCACGATAAGAGCGAATATCGGCAGATACAGGAAGAGCATGATTATTAAAATGTAAATGCGTCCGATAATTTTCTTCATTTGATTCTATATGAGGTTCGCGCCGCCTGTTTTGTCGAATTTCTTCAGCATGAGCATGCTCAGAATAATGAATATCATCATTACCAGGGAGAGTCCCGAGCCCAGGTACCAGTTGGAATTTACCGTGAACTCCTGCTCTATGATGTTTCCTATGAGGTTTATCTTTCCTCCGCCCAGCATGTTCGAAATTACGAAGGTGGTGAGGGCCGGGATGAAGACCATGGTGATGCCGCTGACTATGCCCGGCACCGACAGCGGAAGTATGACCTTTGTGTATACCTTGCCCTTGGTGGCTCCGAGATCGTACGCGGCCTCGATGAGATGATTGTCTATCTTTGATACCGTATTGTATATCGGAAGTATCATGAATGGCAGAAAGTCATAGACCATGCCGAGTACTATGGCGCCCGGAGTATTCATCATCTCCTGACGCGGAAGTCCGATTGCTGTTATGACGGCATTGATAACGCCCTGCCTTTCCAGCAGCACCTGCCATGCCATCGTACGGAGGAGGAAGTTCATCCACATCGGCAGGATAATGACGAATATAAGGAATCCCTGCTTTCCGTACTTGCTTTCTCTGAGCACCATGGCCATAGGAAAAGCCAGAAGCAGGCATATCACGGTGCTTATCAGGGCGAGCAGAAGCGAGAGCCCCAGAGCCTGCATGTGGTCTGCCCTAAGCATCGCCAGGACATTATCAAATGTAAAGTTCCCCTCTCTGTTGGTAAAGCCGTAATAGGCGATCGAAGCGAGGGGGATCACAGTCCCGGCTATTATCCATATTATGAATGGTATTGAATATGATTTCCTGGCTATCATATATCGAGTTCCATAGCGTGTTCAGCCTCGCTCTTAGGCTTGTGCATTATCTGTATGTTTTCAGGATCGACATACATGCCGATCTTCTCTCCTACATCGTGCTGGTCGTAGTTCTGGAGCAGCCATTCCACCTTGCCGTGCTCGCTCTGCACCAGCATCTCATAGTGAACTCCGATGAACAGCTTTGAAATGATGGTGCCGTTCCAGAGTCCCTTGCCGTAAGGCACTATATCAATATCCTCAGGCCTGATTACCACGTCTACCATGCGGCCCGGAGGGAAACCCTCCTCAGTGCCGTCTATGCACGGATAGACAACACCGTCGATGCTCACGGCCTTCTCGTCTGTCATGCGGCCCGAGATTATGTTGCTGTCTCCGATGAAGTCAGCAACGAAGGCGTTCACAGGCTCGTCGTATATTTCCTGAGGCGTACCCTCCTGCTGGATGTATCCCTCGTTCATTACGACTACCTTGTCCGACATGGTCAGGGCTTCCTCCTGGTCGTGTGTGATGTAGATGAATGTGATGCCCAGCTCCTTTTTGAGGCGCACAAGCTCGTACTCCATCTCCTGACGGAGCTTGAGGTCGAGCGCTCCGAGCGGTTCATCAAGGAGAAGCACTCTCGGCTCATTAACAATGGCCCTTGCCATGGCTATCCTCTGCTGCTGACCGCCCGAAAGCTGGTCTATCCGCCTGTTCTCAAATCCCTTAAGGTTCACGAGCTCAAGCGCTTTCGCGACTCTGTCCTTTATCTCGGACTCAGGGCGGTTCTTTACCCTGAGACTGAACGCGATGTTCTCCCCTACTGTCATGTGCGGGAAGAGAGCGTAGTTCTGGAATACGGTATTGACCGGACGCCGGTTTGCCGGAAGATCGGTGATATCCTTGCCCTCAAAATACACCCTCCCCTGATCAGGTTTCTCAAACCCGGCAATTATACGGAGAGTGGTGGTTTTGCCGCATCCGGACGGCCCCAGCAGTGTGACGAATTCATTCTCGTCCACGCTGAGGTCAATGCCGTTCAGAACCACGGTATCATCGAAGCTCTTTACTATTCCTTCAAGTCTTATCAGCTCACTCAATGAAGTGCCCTTCCTTTATAAAACGTGTATCAGTTTATACTACTCCGCCTTGAGTCCGATCGCGTCGAGAACTCCGAGCACGGATTCCATCTGTGTGCCCTCGTTGAACTCGATCTTTCCAAGGTCTGCTTCCTGTGAAAGAACAGGATCTATCGGGAGCTGCTCAAGCAGCTCGATTCCGTACTCAGCGGCAACGGCCTTCGCCTGGCTCGGGCCGAACATCTCTATCTTGCGTCCGCAGTCAGGGCATGTGATGTAGCTCATGTTCTCGACAAGGCCGAGAACAGGGATATTCATCAGCTTGGCCATCTTGACCGCCTTGCCTACTATCATGGATACGAGATCCTGAGGCGATGTCACTACGATGATGCCGTCGACAGGGATCGACTGGAATACTGTAAGAGGCACATCTCCTGTCCCAGGAGGCATGTCGATGAAGAGTACATCGAGATCGCCCCAGCACACTTCAGACCAGAACTGCTCGACTACTCCGCCGATGACAGGACCTCTCCATACTACAGGGTCTGTCTCGTTCTCAACAAGAAGGTTGATTGACATGAGCTTGATGCCCATAGGTGTCTCTTCAGGCAGTATCCCGAATTCGCTGCCGTAAGCCTTTGTATGCACGCCGAACATCTTCGGGATCGAAGGTCCGGTGATATCAGCATCCATGATGCCGGTCTTATATCCGTCTCTTGTTGCTGCAAGCGCCGAAAGAGCAGTTACCATCGATTTTCCTACACCGCCCTTGCCGGATACGATGCCGATAACCTTCTTTACAGAGCTGTAAGGATTGAGCTCTGCCTTCTGGATACCGCCGCCTGATCTTGATGAGCAGTCAGCGCCGCAGGTGCTGCAGTCATGTGTGCAGTCCTCAGGAACGGATCCGCCATCATTTGCGTCTTCATGCATGCAAAAATTTCTGTACTTGTTGATCATCCTTCATTCCTCCAGTGATAGTTTTTCAGTCTGCAGCAAGAGCTTTCATTTCGCTCAGCATGCCTCCGAAGACGGCATCCTGCAGTTCTTCATTTTCTTTTATATTAGCGATCCACTCACCGTTTCCGAGAGGATCGGCACAGACTATACCTATCGTTTTTATATGATCCTTTTCGCCCAGCGAATTCAGTCTTTCAAAGAGAAGCTCGTATAACTCCGTAAGGTCGTCGGGCTTTTCATTTTCATTTGCCTTCAGATATTCTGTCCACACCGCGAGGTATTCCCTTCCGAAGTCATAGGTCTTTATCTTTACGCTCACTATGGTGCTGGCATCATCCCCCGACTTGCTTTCTTCGCTTCCGGTTATCTCGTAGTCGAAGTCCCTGAGCTTTTTCAGGAAGCCGTCGAAGTTTTCCCGGCCGTTATCTGAAAGAGAGTCCCTAAGCTCGAGCACCTCACTGCCCGTGGCCTGTGATTCCCTGAGCGCGGAAAGCTCTTTCGATACTTTCTTTTCCGCTCCGTTCATGGATGAGCAGCCCGAAAGCAGCAAAACGCAGAGCAATGCGGCCAGTCCGGCCGAAATGGCTCTTAAAATAATTATATTGACAGATAATTTATTACCGCCTGTCACCTTCGCTTACTTCACTGCCTTTCTTGTTTCGCCGTTGAACACTGTGATCCCGGCTTTATCCATGGCCGGAAGGAACTCAGCAGCGTATTTGCGCGAAGTCCCCAGTCTGTCCCTGTATTCCGCGAGCGTAAATTCGTCATCGAAGGACATGGCTGCAAGAACAGCCTTGTCCCAGGATCCCTTCTCTATGTAGTATGACGGGTTCACCTTGTAAATGACACCTTCGGATTCGAGATCCTCAAGTATGGCACGGATTATCCTGCCGTCTTTATAAAGCGCGAACACCTCGTCGTTCTTTATCATCTCGATGCCCGCCTTCGCGTACATGGCTTCTATCTCTGCCTTCAGGTTCTTCTGCTCTTCGGTGTACTCTATGCTGAATCCGCTTATCGCTATGCTCTTGCCCCGGTCCTCGATGAAGCCCTGCGCGAGCATGTATTTTATCACTGACTGCACGAGCTTGTCATCACTTGTAAACCATCTCTCTCTGAGTCTTGATATGAGCTCCTGACGCGGTATGCCGTCAGCCAGAGGATTGCTCCCGTGATAATCATTTATTATGTTTTCTGTGTCGGCCCTGAGGCGGAGATACTTGGAATCGCTGACTATGGTATCATCAGGAAGCACAACGAGTGATCCCTCTGCAATCCCTTTCTCAGCTGCGGCCGCCATCTCATGGCCGAGGAGTCCCAGTTCTGAAGCGAGTTCGTCCTGTCTGACGAAGCGCCGCTCAGATGCCTTGGCATATATTATTTCGCTGGCAGTGCCTTTCGACAGGATATCCATCCCTGCAAGCACCTCAGGCTTGTTTCTCTTATGTTTTGCAGGAAGCGCATCGATGATGCGCCCTCCTCCGACAGTGATGACAGGCGAATAGAACCTTATGATGAACCTGTCTCCGCGCCTTACCGCGGCAGGCTCTTCAAGCCTCAGCTGCGCGTAAGCGGTCTCACCTGCCGAAAGCGCGTCGCGGTCGAGAAGTATCACCTTGCACAGCACTTCGTCCGATCCGCAGTAGAGATGCACCCTGCTGTTGTTCAGGATGACCCTGTCGGTGGAGCTGAAAATGGTCAACTCGGTGTCTATCATGCTCGTAACCGTCACCGCGCCCGGATACGCCGCGATATCACCTCTGTCGATATCATCTTTTGAGACGCCCGACAGATTGATCGCCGTCCTCTGACCGGCCGAGGCAGTGTCAGTATCCCTGCCGTATGTCTGTATGCCCCTCACCTTGGCCTTCGCAGCCTCAGGGTAAATAAAGATGTCATCGCCTACCTTGACGCTTCCGTCCATCAGTGTGCCTGTCACAACAGTTCCGAAGCCCTGCATCGTGAACACCCGGTCAACAGGGAGCCTGAAGAGTTCCTTTTCTTCACGGCGCTTGTTGTCGCGGTCACATTTCGCTATTATTTCGCTGCGCAGGCGTTCTATGCCCTCGCCTGTCGCCGCACTGACAGGTATCACAGGCTTTCCCTCGAGGAATGATCCTTTGAAGTACTCATCCACTTCTTCGAGCATCATCTCGAGCCACTCCTCTTCAACCATGTCGCATTTCGTTACGGCTATTATTCCATCGTCGATCCCAAGAGAATTGAGTATCTCAAAATGCTCTCTCGTCTGAGGCATTATGCCTTCATCAGCAGCAACTACAAAAAGCACAAAATCGATCCCGCCTATCCCGGCGAGCATGTGCTTTATGAACTTCTCGTGCCCCGGTACGTCGACTACGCCTATGTTGTATCCGGCGTCATTCGGTATGTGGGCAAATCCGAGTTCTATCGTTATGCCGCGTTTTTTCTCTTCTGCGAGCCTGTCAGTGTCGATTCCGCTCAGCGCCTTTATAAGCGTTGTTTTTCCGTGGTCGACATGGCCGGCTGTGCCGATGATTATGTTTTTCATTCTCTATTTTCTGAAAGCTTCCGCTGTTGTCTCTATTTCTTCATCCGCTATGGTCCTGACGCACAGCAGGAGTCTGTCCTCGTTTATTCTCGCGATAACAGGGATGTCCGCCTTGCGGAGCCTGCGCTCCGTTCTGTCCGCTGATTTCATTCCGTCCTTTACGGATACAGCCCAGCCCGGAAGCCTCACCATAGGAGCTGAACCGCCGCCGATCTGGTCTTCTACCGGCACTATCTCTGTCGAAATGGACGGATCCACTTTCTTGACCGCGTCAGCAAGCCGCTCCGCCTTCTTTCGCAGGTCTTCGTTCGATGCCGATATCATGCGAAGCACAGGGATATCCCTGAGCGCTGTCTTTCTGTCTCTGTATTTCATTAGCGTCGCTTCGAGTGCCGCGAAAGTCATCTTGTCAACTCTCATTGCCCTGGCAAGCGGATGCTTCTTCATTGCTTTTATGTATTTCTTTTTCCCGACTATAATACCGGCCTGAGGGCCGCCTAAAAGCTTGTCGCCGCTGAAGAGCATAACATCGATGCCCGTGGCCAGCGATGCCGGGATATTCGGCTCATTGAGCCCGAATTCTGACATGTCGAGCATAAGGCCGTTGCCCATATCGAATATAACCGGAAGATCGTGCTTTCTGCCGATCTCAACGAGCTCTTCAAGAGAAGCCTCCTCGGTGAATCCGACAATATCATAATTTGATTTGTGGACCTTCATGAGGGCGCCTGTCTCGAAGCGCATGCCGTGCCGCGGATCGGAATCAAAGCCCTTTCCGCTTTCGAGCATCCCGCGCGTCATGATGGCGTTCTCATAGTCTGATGCCTTGGTCTTGTTGCTGGTGCCCACTTCCTGCAGATAGGCGCCTGACTGCATCATGATATCAGGGATCCTGAAAGCTCCGCCGATCTCGACGAGCTCGCCTCTTGATACGACGATCTCCTTTCCCTTTCCCATGGAAGCAAGGACTATCATGGTTGCGGCAGCGTTGTTGTTCACGACCATCGCATCCTCTGCTCCTGTGAGCTCAGCTATAAGATCGCCTACCAGATCGTGGCGCGAGCCGCGCTTGCCCTTCTGCACATTATATTCAAGGTCGGAATACCCTTTTGACACCCTCTCCACGTTCTCAACGGCATCCCTGCAAAGCGGGGCTCTTCCAAGATTCGTGTGAAGTATGGTGCCCGTAGCGTTTATGAGAGGATAAAGGTTGAGCTCTTCATCCTGGAATATCCTTGTCTCCGCTGCCTTCGCGACAGCCTCTGTCTCAAGCACGGAAGCGTCAAAGTCTTCGGCTTTTCCGTCCTCAAGATCAAGAATAGAAGCCCTCAGAGCCGCGATCACGGCACGGACAGCGTCCGTTACCAGAAGATCGCCCTTCTCTTCTGACAATACAACAAGAGACTCCTGCTTCATCACTTCGTCGATCTTAGGGAGTCCTCTCAATAATTCTTTCTTTGTCATGGCATCCGACCTCCGTAATCTAATTGGCGGGAGTACGTGGGAATCGAACCCACCCGGGAGGCTACTAACCCCCTGCAAACGGTTTTGAAGACCGCGAGGCACACCAGCACCTATCTACCCCCAGGCCGCGGTGTAACCAGCACAAAAGAAGTGCTGACCGCACTCAAAAAATTATACTAAAAAAGCACTGCCGTAGCAATACCGCAGTGCTCTTTTACTATACCAAATCTCTGTGATTTCCTCAGATGAACCACTCTATGGATTCCTCAGGGCTGAGCGCATCTGTGGACATTGCCTGTCCGCTCGGCTTTGTCACGATGGATACTCCCGGATCGAGCGAGTGAGTCAGCCATACATTGCCGCCCACCACGCAGTCATCGCCGATAACTGTATCGCCTCCGAGTATAGTGGCTCCTGCGTATACCACCACCCTGTCGCCAAGGTCAGGATGACGCTTTATACCCTTTACAGGCATGCCGTCAGGCCCTACAGGGAAGCTCTTCGCTCCAAGAGTGACGTGCTGGTAGAGCTTAACGTGTTCGCCTATCGTCGTCGTCTCTCCTATGACGACTCCGGTGCCGTGGTCGATGAAGAAATACCTTCCAATCTTGGCACCCGGATGTATGTCTATTCCGGTGACTTCATGAGCCTGCTCCGTCATTACTCTTGGTATCATCGGCACTCCCAGCTCATAAAGCTTATGAGCTATTCTGTATGTGAAAATGGCTATGAACGCAGGGTATGTCATTATGACTTCATCCAGGCTCTGTGCCGCAGGGTCTCCGTCATACCCGGCTTCAACATCCGTTTTCAGCACCTCAAGGATGTCAGGCAGCGAATTTACAAGCGCCTCGACTTTCTCAGTCGCCTCTTCTGGATCCTTTATGACAAGCTCGAGCGTCTGCTGCAGCGCATCATAAGCCCTCATGAGCTCATATGTCCTCTTCTCCGTCTCAGCAAACCTTGCTCTTGATTTGCCGAAATGATAAGGGAACATTGCCCTCATGAGATGGTCGAGGGCCTCAGCTACCTTTTCCTGCATGCCAAGGAAGTGGCCTTCGATAGGCCTGGTGTCGATCTCCGTCATCCTGACGGCCAGGTCTTCAAGATGAGCTGCTTTAGCTCCTCTGTTCTCCATATTCATAAGCAGCCCTCCCCTCTGTTTTATGCCGCGGCGCCTTCGAGCGCTTCTCTCAGGGCCTTGCTGAGCTGATCAGGGCACGAGGTGTCCTTGAATCCGCATCTTGTCCCTTCAAGTTTCCCGATCACATCTTCAGCCTTCATGCCTTTAATGAGTTTCGATATGCCGCTGAGGTTGCCGTTGCAGCCTCCTGTGAAAACAACATCCTTTATGATATCCCCGTCGAGCTCTATCTCTATCATCATGGAGCAGACGCCCTCAGGGTAAAAAACAAACTTATCTGACATCAAAACATCCTTTCAGATCTGCTTCTACAGACCTATCTCATCAGCGATCTCTTTCATCGCCTCAAGTGAAACATCAACGAATTCATCCCATTCCATGCCGGCCTTCTCGATAAGGCTCATGAACTGTCTGTTGGCGCCTGCAGCAAAGCGGGTCTCCTTGAATCTCTTGTTGACCGATTTGTGCTTTACGCTTGCGATCTTCTTGTCCGGATAGATCTGAGCGATGGCTTTCAGGAATCCCGACATAGGGTCCGCTGCTATGAGAGCGTACTCCAGCTGAGTCTCAGGATTCTTGCCGCACTGCGGGTTGTGAGCCATGATGGCGTTCTCCATCACCGGGTCTCCGAAGCCCTCATCGCGGAGGATCTTTGCGGATGTAGGTCCGTGTGTTCCGAAATCGTCTCTCCACGGAGCGGTCTCTTCATCGAGATCGTGAAGAAGTCCGCAGATGCCCCAGTACTCGACATCATCAGGCGCAAGCCTTTTGGCCAGCCCTCTCATTATGGCTTCAACAGCATAACTGTGAACGATGTAGTTCTCACCCTTTACATACTTGTGCAGGAGTTCATTTGCCTGCTCTCTTGTAAGTTTAGCTTCCATTTCTGACAGTTTATCTCCTTTAACTTTTTTATATTTCTATCGCCATATCAACGACTTTTGCAAATACTTCCTTTGCCTGTATCCCGGCCTCCGTCACCTCTTCTGAAGTAAGAGGCTGATCGAGCACTCCCGCCGCCATGTTCGACAGCAGAGAGATCCCTATTATTTCACATCCGGCATGGTTGGCGATTATAGCCTCAGGCACCGTCGACATGCCTGCCGCGTCCGCGCCTATGGTGCGGGCGAAAATGATCTCCGCCGGAGTTTCGAAGCTAGGTCCAGTGAACATTGCGTATACTCCTTCGCAGAGGTCTATGCCTTCAGCTGCAGCGGCTGCCTTCAGCTTTGCCCGCAGCTCCCTGTCGTATGTATATGTCATGTCAGGAAATCTCGGGCCGAATTCCTGAAGGTTGTCTCCTATCAGCGGGTTGCTCCCCGACAGATTGATGTGGTCTTTTATAAGCATCAGGCTGCCGGCCTTCCAGTCCGTATTGATGCAGCCCGCCGCGTTCGTGATGATGAAACGCTTCACGCCCAGAGCAGCCAGCACTCTCGCGGGATAGGCCGCCTTCTGCATGTCACCGCTCTCGTAATAGTGGAACCTCCCGGCCAGCATCACCATCCTTTTGCCTTTATACTCTCCGTATACAAGCTGGCCGCGGTGATCGGACACCTTGCCCGACTGCATGTTCGGAATGTCATCATACGATATGACGACAGGGTCTTCCATCCTGTCCGCGAAATCATTGAGTCCCGAGCCCAGTATTATGCCGATCTCAGGATCACAGACCCCTTTGCCGTTAAGGTACTCCACAGTCTCATTGATGCGGTTCTTCAGCTGCTTTCCCGTAAACGATACCATCCTCAATCCTCTCTCTCTGTTTTCATATATCCGAAGACAAGTCTCCGGGCCTCGCCGATGCTGACGCCCTCTTCGCGGGCGATGCGCGCCAGGTCTTCATATTCCAGCTTGTATCTTTCGGTGCCGTAACCGCTGACGATCTTGCGCCTGACCGGCCCGTAAGGGGTATCAAGAGTCTCCTCCCTGCGGTCGAGTATATATCTTTCAGATATCAGCTCACGGATCCCGATCGTTGTCGTATATCTGAATATGAGGCGCACAAAGCGTTCTTTCTCTGCCTCTTCATCGGCGCACATGACAGTGAGCAGGGTCGCCGGCCTGCCCTTCTTCATCTGCACAGAGGTGAGAGTCACATCCTTAGCGCCCTCTTCCATGAGCCTCTCAGCAGCAAAAGCAAGCTCCTCAGCGGTCATGTCATCTATATTGCATTCAAATTCACAGATGCGGTCTTTCATCCTAATAAACCTGCTTCGCGAGGTGCGAGAGTATCTTTACCTTTATGACATCGAACACGACATCATTCATTCCGCTGTTGAGCACTATGTCGGCCAGATACTTTGTAGGCTCCACGTAGATGTAGTGCATCGGCTTTACCGTAGTGAGGTATTGCTGGGCAATGCCTTCAACATCCCTTCCGCGGTATTTGACGTCACGTATCACGCGCCTCAGTATCCTCTCGTCAGCATCAGCCTCAACATAGATCTTTATATCGAGCAGATCTCTGAGCTCCTCGTTCTGGAGCACCATGATGCCCTCGACTATGATCACAGGAGACGGCTTTATAGTGACAGTCTCGCTGCTGCGGTTGTGCACCGTGTAGTCATATACAGGGCATTCGACGGCCTCGCCGTTTCTGAGCTTTCTCAGATGCTCAATGAAGAGGTCTGTCTCAAACGCGTCCGGATGGTCGTAATTGATGAGCTTGCGCTCCTCAAAAGGAATATCATCATGAGCCCTGTAATAGTTATCGTAATAAATGACAGTTACTCTGTCACCGAACTCATCTTTGATGCGGTTCGTAAAAGTGGATTTGCCGGAACCCGTACCGCCGGCAACGCCTATGATCAAACAATCCATCAGGATATCCCTCCGATTTCAAAAAACAAAAAAGCGAAAGCCCATACCCGGTTAATAATATAATTTTCGGGAGTTCCGGTCAATGATGTAACAGCCGTATCACCGCGAAACACGCGGATTCCCGTCTATCCTCACTTCCTCATAAAGGTCTGAAAGCGCTTCTGTTATATCCTTTTCGCGCTGAGCAGCCATACCGAACTGATCTCCGGATATCTGCACCAGGGCGTCATTGCCTCTCATCCTTACTCTGAAGTCCCTGAAACCCATCTCATGCAGCGCTCCCTCGGCCTTCTCGGTGACGCGGAGCTTTTCTTCAGTGATCCTCTCGCCTGTCTGTATGCGAGTTGCCAGGCATGCGTAGGCCGGCTTGTTCCAGGTAGGAAGTCCCGCCTCCCTCGAAGCCTTTCGTATGTCGTCCTTTGTGAGTCCGCATTCCCTGAGAGGCGACCTTATGCCATATTCCTTCAGGGCTCTGAAGCCCGGTCTGTCATCGATATCATCGGAGGCGTTGGTACCGTCACACACGACATCATAACCGTCCGCTCCTGCCGCTTCTGTTATCGCGCTCATGATGCGCCTTTTGCACCAGTAGCAGCGGTCTGCCGTATTCGATGTTATCCTCTCATCGGAAAGCACATCAGCTTCAATTACATGGAGCTCACAGCCGATAAGGCCGGCCAGCTTCTTCGCATCATCGAATTCAAAGCCCGGCTGGAATGCCGACTTCACATAATATGCCTTAACATCAGCACCCGCTTCAGCGGCTGCATGCAGCAGGTATACCGAATCGACTCCTCCCGAGAAAGCGATCGCGGCCCTGTTATTCGCTTCAAAAAACTCCTTTATCTCCATGACCCTTCTCCCGATATCTCCGATATCACTTTTTCTATATCGTCCCAGCTGCTGACACGTATCATCCCGTTGCCTTCCGCGTCATAGCTTTTGTTGTGCGGGGCTGTCATGAGTATCCTGACATAATCCCCGCCCTCAAGGTTGTGGATGCCGTCGTCTATGAGCACATCGCCCCTTATCAGCTGCTTATGGCTGGTGATTATCACCTGATTCCATGTTATGAACGGGAACCATCTGAAGAGAAGATCATCCATCTTCTCCCTGACCGAAACATACGGGGTAGCTGTCACTATATACACCTCATGGCCTGCGTCCATAAAGCGGCGAATCGCATCTGCCGCTCCTTCGATCGGTTCTACCGTGCCCCAGAATCCCGGCTCGTCGGGGATCGCGTAAACCTGCTCCTTTGTCAGTCCCGGGTAAGGCGCGGACACATCCCAGGAAGTGATGTCCTCATACCTTACCGAGTAACCATATCTTTCATTAACGCCTTTGAGCCAGGCTTTAAGGAGCTGCTCAATGGTGTCGTCCATGTCGATAAGGATTATCACGTACGCCCCCTCCTTTCTCTTTCCGTTCAATGTCCATATGATAGCACAAACGGGGATCACTTTTGGATACAGACACGCTGCGCGGCCCGATTATTGTAAACCGTCACAAAAAATCAAGAAATATTTTGTATTATTTTAATACATTAATAATCCACTAATGGTATTGCATTTTGTTTTTAAATCAGTACAATGGAGACAACAAGAGAAAAGAAAACACGCCGGACGGAGTAAGTAAAGAATTATCAGTTGGTGATCCGGCAAAAGAAAAGCGCGCAGCGCGCAGAATACGGAGGACAGACCAATGGGAACATTTGAGAAAGGGGCTGTTCCGCTATAAAGACTCTGCAAGGCAGGCCGGCTTAGAGGCAACCCGCAGGTGACGAATAACGGGACACCAAATCATTATCAGCAGATGTGATCACGGGACAGCCTGAAAAGCAACTTAGAGAATGAAAACAAATCGAAGCTGTATTGGAGATATGTACAGCGGAGACACAACAGAATAAAGGAAGTTATCAGGGACGGGAAAACCCGTCCCCTTATTGTTTTTGTTTTCCCCTTTCCTTTCGGCTCAAAACAAAGAGGCCGTCCGCATGTACTTACATACAGCGGACAGCCTTTTTTATCTGTCAGATTTCCTTATCACTATTTGATGAGCAGCTCGGCGATCTGGACTGCGTTGGTCGCAGCGCCCTTGCGCACCTGGTCTCCGCAGCACCAGAGGTTGATACCGTTCTCGTTTACGAGGTCGCGGCGGATCCTGCCGACATATACGATGTCCTGATTCGATGTCAGTATTGGCATCGGATAGATCTTCTCGGATGGCTCATCATACAGTCTGCATCCCGGAGCCTTTTCGATCGCAGCTCTTACATCAGCAAGGTCGAGTTTCTCCTCCGTGATGACGTCGATCGATACCGCGTGTGATCTTTCCACAGGCACTCTTACGCATGTGCAGCTTACCTTGAGCTCAGGAAGGTGCATGATCTTGCGTCCCTCGTTCTGCAGCTTCATCTCCTCGGATGAATAGAGATTCTCGCCGAATCCTCCGATCTGAGGGATCACGTTGTAAGCGATCTGATACTGGAACACCTTAGGATCGATGTCAGCTCCGTATGAGTTGCCTTCTCCGCCGGCGGCTCTTGCCTTCAGAACAGCTTCGGACTGATCATACATCTCGATCGGACCTGCAGCACCGGCACCGCTTGTTGCCTGATATGACGAAGCGTAAATGCCGTTTATCTTTGACAGCTTGTTAATGGCGTTGATAGCTACAAGAGAGATGATAGTCGTGCAGTTAGGATTGCTGATAATGCCGTTGTTCCACTCCACGTCTTCAGGATTGATCTCAGGAACTACCAGAGGAACATCCGGACACAGCCTGAATGCTGACGAGTTGTCCACGAATACCGCGCCTGCTGCCTTGATGTGAGGCGCCATTGCTTCAGCGATGTCATTTTCCGAAGCGCCGAGAACGATGTCGAGTCCGTCAAAAGCGGTCTCACAGGTCCTCTGGATCGTGATATCACCGAAAGGTGTGCTGAGCACCTTGCCCTCAGATCTTTCACTTGCCAGGCATCTCAGCTCGCCTACAGGGAAATCTCTCTCTGCGAGCACCTTGATCATCTGCTGTCCGACTGCTCCGGTCGCGCCCATTACTCCTACGTTGTACTTTTTCATTTCTGCCCTTCCTTTTCTTTTTTTATAATCACTATTTTGCGAAGCTTTCATAGAGCACCCTTATGGCCCTGTCGAAATCTTCATCATAGACACCTACCATGATGTTGATCTCGTCAGCGCACTGCTCTATGGTTCTGATGTTTATCTTGTTTTCACCGAGAGTCTTGAAGATCTTTCCGGATATGCCCACCCTGTAGGCCATCTGACGGCCTACGATGGCTATGAGGCTGACTCCCTCAGTGAGCGAAACGTTATCGATGCTCTCGAAGTCCTTCAGTTCCTGAATAAGCTCGTGCTTTCTTCCGCCGATGCTCCCGCTCGGGAATACTATCGAGAAACTGTCGACGCCGCTAGGCACCTGCTCCACAGGGATCTCGTAACGTGCGAACACCTCGAGGACTTCCATGAGCAGTCCGAGCTTCTCCTCGCCTATCCTGCTCTTGTATATGCTGATGATGGAGAAGTTGCGCTTTCCGGCTATTCCGGTAATGAACCTTTCAGTCTCTTCCTTGAGTTCATCATCAAAGTGCTCACCGATTATTGTGCCCGGATCATCAGGCGCGTTCGTGTTGCGGATGTTGACCGGGATATCCTTTATCCTTACAGGGAATACAGTATCCTCATGCAGCACTGACGCTCCCATATAGCTGAGCTCTCTGAGCTCGTCATATGTAACTCTGGCGATAGTCTTAGGATTCTCAACGATCCTTGGGTCGACCATCAGTATGCCTGATACATCAGTCCAGTTTTCATAGACTTCAGCGCCAAGATACGCAGCCGCGAGAGCTCCGGTAATATCCGAACCGCCTCTCGGGAACACGCGGATGCTGCCGTCAGGCAGCGCGCCATAGAATCCCGGTGTCACGATCTTTCCATACCTGCTCTTCAGTTCGCGGAGCTTTTCCTCGGACTTTTCAGCGTTCACCTTTCCGTTGTATTCAAAGCACAGCCAGTCCGCTGCGTCTACAAACTCATAGCCCAGATATTCAGCCATCAGTATCGCGCTGAAATACTCTCCTCTCGAAGCTATGAAATCCACGGATGTCTTTTTATTTATACCGGCGAACGACTCATCGATAATGGCCCCGATATCCGTTGTAAGTCCGCATCCCTTCCTGATCTCGGAGTATCTCTTCTTTATCATGGAAAGGACTCCTTCATGCGACACACCGTAACGGATGTGAGCATGCATCAGATACAGAAGATCCGTGATCTTGTTGTCATCACTGTCTCTCTTGCCCGGAGCTGATACTATTACAACTTCGCGCGAGCTGTCAGATTCTACTATTGCTTTTACCTTGGAGAACTGCGAGCTGTCCGCCAGACTCGATCCTCCGAATTTAAGTACCTTCAACATTTTGTTCCTTTCTGTCTCTACTCAGCAAGCGCGGCGAAGAACATCTCTTTGCCCTTCTCCTTGCGGTGGTGGCCCATCTCATGCATCTTCTCTACCGTGATCGGTTTTGAGATGCAGTAATAAATACCGTCTTTTTCTTCATATGTATCGATCAGCGGCTCAATGTGCTCGCACATGCGGTCGTGTCTTATGTAATACCGGTGGAATGCGTTGCTGTTGTCAGCCCTGATGTCATCCTTAGGATCGGCAACGGTCATCTGTTTGCCGTCGCGGATATCCAGCACATCCTGTATTACGGATTCGCCTGTAGGCATCATGCCCGCTCCCTGTCCGAAGAAACTCTGTGTGCCGATATGCTTTGCCGTAAGAGTGATGAGGTTGTTGTTCAGCTTCACATTCGCCTCGAGCGAGCCTTCAGGGAAAGCAGTCGGCTCTACATATACTTCAATGGAGTTTCCGTTCTTCTCCGCGTTCATCATGAGTTTGCACACCAGACCCATCTTTTTCAGATAAGCGATATCGCAGGCCTGTATGGTGTCAATGCCGTAGCACGGAACATCCTCCTCCTTTATGGCTGCATCGAACGCGAGGTTGGTGCTGATCACAGTCTTTCTGAGCGTATCCGTACCTTCTATATCTGAAGACGGATCGGCTTCAGCGTAACCGAGCTCCTGCGCGATCTTCAGCATCTCGCCGAAATCCGAGCCCTCATCATGCATCGCGTCCAGGATATAGTTGCAGGTGCCGTTCACTATTCCTCTTATCCTGACGATCTCATCACAGCGCTTGGTCCTCAGCAGATTGAACAGCCAAGGAATCCCTCCGCCCACTGCCGAGGTGAACCTGAGCTTAACTCCGTTCGCGTCAGCCTCAGCCATGAGCTCTCTGTAGCATGCGCTGATAAGGTTCTTGTTTGGCGTCACGACATGCTTGCCGGCTCTCAGGCATTTGAGCACGTATTCCCTGGCAGGCTCTATCCCTCCCATCGATTCTATAACGAGTTCGATCTCAGGATCACCGGCAATATCATCTATATCAGGCGTGATAATACTGTTCAGATGCTCGTATCCCTCCCTGCCGTGTCTGGCAAGGATCTTTACCACTTCCAGTCCGCCCGCATTCAAAGCAGTCTCATATGCGCCGCTTCCGACGGTACCGAATCCCATGATAGCTATCTTCATCCAAAATTCCTCCTGTCAGTGATTTTTGTGTATTGTACTAAAAAAGGTTCAAGATTATTGGGTTATTTCCCGAAAACTTTTCACCGTATTTTGTTCATCTACACAAAAAATCCGGAAATTTTTTTGAGTGTTCCGTGCCAGGTGGACAATCACTTTAACTTTGTCCGCGATACGAAAACACTTGTCTTTGTGACAAAAGTAATGTATCATATTCATTGTTGTAATTCAACTATTTGTTACCCATATAACAGACAGACATCATAAGAAGGAAAGGCTTTAAAATGATAGATTATGTAAGCACAAGAAACCCATCCATAAAAGTCAGATCGAGCAGGGCCATCCTTGACGGACAGGCCGAAGGCGGCGGACTTTACGTACCGTCTGATCTTGAGAAGATCAAAGTGGATTATCATAAGATAATTGCAGGAGGCGATTTCAGGAGCATGGCCAAAGCTGTATGGAACGTCTTTTTCGATGACTACGGTGAAGAGCTCATCGATGAGCTCGTTGAGAGAAGCTACAGAAACAAGTTCTCATCTGAAGACATCACCCCTGTCGTAAGCACGCACAGCAGCAGCGCAGAAGCGTATGTGCTCGAGCTTTACCATGGCCCTACATCCGCGTTCAAGGATGTAGCCCTTTCCGCCCTGCCTAACCTCATGAGCGCGGCAAGAAGCATGAACGATTTCACGGATGATATCCTGATACTGACAGCTACATCCGGCGACACGGGCAGCGCTGCCATACAGGGATTCAGTGATGTTCCGGGCACGGCGATCATCGTGTTCTATCCTCACGGAGGAGTTTCCGACACTCAGAGACTCCAGATGGTGACACCTGACAGCTCAAACGTTACGGCATGCGCGATACGCGGCAATTTCGATGATGCTCAGACAGGCGTAAAGCGCCTTTTCAGAGAGATACCTAAGCCTGTCGCTGGCGTCTCCCTCTCGAGCGCAAACTCCATCAACATCGGAAGGCTCGTTCCTCAGATCGTGTATTACTTCTCAGCATATGCCCAGCTCCTTAAAGCGGGTGCGATAGCTGACGGAGACAGGATCGACTTTGTAGTACCTACAGGCAACTTCGGAGACATCATGGCGGGCTGGTACGCTCTTAAGATGGGACTTCCTGTCCGCAGGCTCGTCTGCGCTTCCAACAAAAACGATGTACTGACTGAGTTCCTCAGCACAGGCCGTTATGACAGAAAGCGCGATTTCTTCAAAACGACATCCCCTTCCATGGACATCCTGGTATCGAGCAACCTCGAGCGCCTTCTTTATTATGTATGCGGACCTGAGCATACTGTCGAATACATGAAGCAGCTTGAGCAGAACGGCGAATATACGATAACGGCCGAAGAGCTTGCAGAGATACAGTCGGTATTCACCGGCATCTTCGCGTCAGATGAAGAAGGCGCCGCAGCTATCAGAAACGTATTTGAAGCAGACAGCTATCTGATGGATACACATACTTCCATAGCATGGGCATGCATGGAAAGGTATAAAGAAAACGCCGACGGTCAGGACGCCCCTGCCGTTGTGCTCTCAACAGCTTCGCCTTATAAGTTCTCGGCAGCTGTGCTCGGGGCGCTCGGCGAAGAGCTCACGGGCAGCGACGAGGGCAACATGAACAAATGCCATGACATCACGGGAGCGGATATCCCTTCGGGCCTTGCCGGGATATTCAAAAAGCCTATAGTTCATAGCGATGTCATCGAAATATCCGATATGAAAGCCTATGTAATTGAAAAGAGCAATGTGAGGGATTAACATTATATGGAAGGTAAATACTTGATCGTAGATAAGGCACTTTTGCCTTCATATTGCGAGAAGGTCGCCCTCGCCAAAGAACTGCTGGATGAGGGCAAGGCTGCCGATGTAAGTGAAGCCGTCCGCATGGTAGGCATCTCGCGCAGCACTTTCTACAAATACCGTGACATGGTCAGAGACATAAGCACAGTCTCTATGGGCCGTCACGCAATCATTTCCATGATGATGCGTCATAGCGTGGGTACCCTCTCCGCTGTACTGAGCATCATCTCGCGCTTTGGTTACAGCGTCTGGACTATAACCCAGAATCCTCCCGTAGACTCCAGAGCAAACGTTGTTATAACGCTTGAACTTGGAGAGGATGCCGCAAGCCTGGAAAGCATGCTGAAAGAAATAACAGAAGCACCCGGCCTTTCGAGGGTGCAGCTTCTTGGAATGGATTAGGAGGATAAATGGATTTTAAACAGATCGAGGCTTTTGTGAATGTCGTAAGATACAAAAGCTTCAGCAAGGCCGCTGACGCTACATTCTTCACACAGCCCACTATAAGCACTCACATACGCAATCTCGAAAAGGAACTCGGAGTAAAACTGCTCGACCGCAAGAGCAGAGCCGTTGAAATGACTCCTCAGGGCAGCAAGTTCTACAAGTATGCTGTTGAGATGATCAACGCGCGTGCTCAGGCTTTTGATGCCCTGAACGATCCAAGCGGCAGCATAGGCGGAATACTCGAGATACAGACATCTTCCATTCCGGCTGTTACATTCCTGCCAGAGTATTTATCCGGATTCCGTTCGGTCCACCCGGGCATCCAGTACTATGTCGCGGTTTCCGATACTCAGACCGTTATAGAAAACATTGCT
>CADATR010000005.1 GCA_902790885.1 uncultured Eubacteriales bacterium | reverse complement strand
TTTTCAGTCATCTGATCAGGATGAGACTCCGGACGCTGAAACTGATAAGGCGGTTGAAGAGAGTGAAGCTCAGTCATTTGAAGCAGAGCAACTGCCAGATAACGTTGAAGATGCTGACGGCGAGGATTTGACCGACATAGTGGAGCCTCAGAACGAGAAGATCGTTCTGGAAGACAGTGGAGATGAACCTGAGGAGCTGTATGACGGCTATCTTAAGATGAAGGCATATGGCTCCGGAATCAGAAAGACTGCCGGAAACAGGCTGAAGGGAGCCAATAAAGGTGCATACGATTATCTCAATGCAGAGATTGCCAAAGTAGCTGCGGGAAAAAGATCATCCACTATTTTTGAGATGTCAGCTGAAGATGTATTTGGCAATAAAAACTACTGGACTGCAGCTGACCTCGGGCTTGCGTCCCTGACAGATTATAATGGAAATATCGAAACAGCCGAGAAAAAATGTCAGGACTTCAAAGCGGTCATCAATGCATTGCTGGCCGACAACCCGTATAGTCTGTATTGGTATGACAAAACCTACGGTACAGAATGTCGCGGATTCACTTTAAGACTGGATATAACAGAAGAAAGGATATATGCTGAAGGAAAAATGTGCTATAAACTGCCTGTAGCAGCAGCATACTCGGAGATAAAGACAGAGACAGGAACAAAGCTGGAGGGAACATATGAATTTGACACGGAAATCGGACAATCATCTATAGAAATCGTAGAAACCGCGTGTAATATTGTCAGTAAGTATGATGGGCTCGGAGACAGAGAGAGACTATCTAAATACGGAGACGAGATCTGCCGGATGGTTGATTACAATCGTACTTTGAGCAAGAATGAACCCTATGGGGATCCCTGGCAGCTCATATGGGTTTTTGACGGGGATCCATTGACCAATGTCGTATGCGAAGGCTATTCAAAAGCCTTCAAGTTTCTTTGTGATCTCACTGACTTCACCGGTAATGTCAATTGTATCGTTGCCACCGGAATGTTAACTACACCGCTGATGAACGGCGGGCATATGTGGAACGTTGTCAGCTTAGATAATGGATATAACTATCTGGTTGATGTGACACACAGTGATAGTGGTACTAGCCTTGCCGAGGAAGGTCTGTTTATGTGCAAATCACCGTATTCAGGAATATATCCGGACTACTGTTTTCGTAGGCTTGGAAAGGCATACACTTATAATTATACCTATACCTATGACGATGATTGTCTGAGCACTTATGACAAGAGCGAATTGCTGATACCAGGCAAAGTCAGAGAGGATACTTCTGACAAAGAAGGGGAGGAAGATATCAGGATCTACGGAGATACAAGATATGATACAGCTGTGAATGCGGCAGAAATGTATGAGTCCGCATCAGGATCGAAATTCGATAATGTTATAGTAGCATATGGAAAAAACTTCCCTGACGCACTGTCCGGCGGATATCTGGCAAAGGTGAAGAACGCACCGATACTCCTGGTAGAACCGAACGAAGAAGACAGAATAGTTGACTATATCAGTGAAAACATCCTGCCTATAGGAACGGTATACATTCTTGGCGGAACAGGAGTAGTGAGTTCCGAGTTCGAGAGCAAAGTAAGAGCTAAAGGAATATCAACAACAAGACTCGGAGGAAAGACCCGGTACGATACAAATCTGGCTATCCTCAGGGCTGCGGGCGCTAAGGCTGAGGACATTCTTGTATGCACGGGGAACGGATATGCAGACAGCCTGTCGGCATCAGCAGCAGGCAAGCCTATCCTTCTGGTAGGCAACTCTCTTACAGATGCGCAAAAGAAATATATCAAGGGTCTGCGGTCAAAACAGTTCTACCTTATAGGGGGGACAGGAGCGGTCAGGCCAGCTGTAGAGAAAGGCCTTAAAGACCTTGGTTTAACTACAGTGCGGCTTGCAGGGCAGACCAGATATGAGACATCTGCAGCGGTAGCAAAGAAGTTCTTCAAGAAGACAGAAACAGTAGTGCTGGCATATGCACTGAACTTCCCGGACGGACTTTCAGGCGGACCTCTGGCGATGCAGGAAAGCGCACCAATCATCCTGACGGATTCCGTTAACACCGAAACTGCAAAAAATTATATAAAAGGTGCGGGCGCGATCAGATCGATCACCCTGGGTGGCCCTGCACTGATCTCAGATGAAGCTGTAGAAGCGATCATGGGCAGATAGATTGAGGCACCGTGGTACAATAAGTATTTGACAATACTGCCGCGGTGCTTTTAATATTGTTGTATATGACAGAAAGATTAAAAGGGCTATTCCTTAATACAAAAGATGTAGAAAAATCAGCTTATGCCTGGAACTCCTTTTCGGGTCTGATGTTCGCGATGCAGTCGGCAGTGATGCTGATCGTGATCACGAGAACCAACGGACTTGAAGATGCGGGAGTTTTTTCTATTGCATATGCTATAGGAAGTCTGATGTCGTTTATAGGTGAGTATGGCGTCAGAAAGTATCAGGTAAGCGACATCAATGAAAAAGTAAGCTTTACTGATTATCAGTCACACAGAGTGCTGACCTGCCTGATAATGACGGTCGTATTTACTGTGTATGTTCTGGCCGGGTATCTGAGGGGACAATACAGTCCGTACAAGTTCTGGGTTATTATTTTTGTCTGCCTTCTTAAACTGGTCGAAGCTTTTTCAGATGTCTATTATGCCAGATATCAGCAGTCAAGGAGGCTGGATGTAGCAGCCAAAACAAATACTTTCAGAATCGGCCTTGCGATGATCGCGTGCATGATTTCGCTGGTCATAACACACAATCTGCTGATCTCGGTGATAATATGGTTTGCCGTTGCCCTGATAACGATGTGCATGTCGAGCCTGCTTGTTGCGCCTGAATTCGGCGGGATTCATTTCAGGATCAACAAGGACGCTCTCGTAAAACTTACAAAGGAGTGCTTCCCTCTGTTTGTCGGAAGCTTCCTGTTGCTGTATATCGGAAATGCGCCGAAATATGCGATAGACGCTGCTCTTGATGACACTGCTCAGGCATGCTACAATTTCATTTTCATGCCGGTGTTCGTAATAGGGCTGCTTGCTAATTTTGTATTCAATCCAATTCTGGTAAAGCTTGCCCATAAATGGGACAGGCGTGAAATGAAGGTGTTCACAAAGATCGTTGTGAGGCAGCTGGGCGTTATTGCTGCAATCACGCTGCTGGCGATCGCTGTGGCGCTGACTATCGGATGCCCGGTATTAGGATGGCTTTACAATGCAGATCTGCATGAATACAAGGTGCATCTGACTATCCTGATGGTAGGGGGAGGTATGCTGGCGCTTGTCAACTTCTTCACTGTTGTGGTCACAGTAGTCAGAGGGCAGAAGCACCTTATGGTAGGATATGTAGCTGCTGCAGTAGTCGCCAGGCTGCTGTCCAATCATTTTGTAGCAAAGTACAATATAATGGGAGCAACAGTGCTGTATACGGGACTGATGACGCTGCTTGCTCTCGTCTTTGCTGTTGTATTGATAGTGTGTGTGAAAACAAAAAAGTAGTTATTGTTCAGATCTAAGTCATCAGGAAGTGCGTTAATGAAAATCAGAAATAAAACAGCTAAGCTTATTTCGCTCATTCTGTCAGTGGTTGTTTCCCTGTGCGTGCTGTCTGCCTGCGGCGGGGAGCCGGAGGCAGAGGCAACAGCAACAGCAACAAAGATACCTATACTGACTTACCATAAGATAGTTCCTGCGGGAACGGAGTTTGACAGCGGGCTGCTGATAGCGGAAGATACCTTTGATGCCGAGATGAAGTATCTGCACGATAACGGCTTCACTACCCTTACCCTTGATGAATTCTATGACTGGTACACGGGAAAGACAGAAGTACCTGAGAAAAGCGTTGTAGTAACTTTTGATGATGGTTATTATGGCACATACTATCTTGCATATCCGATAATCAAAAAATATGATCTGGCTGCTACGGTGTTCTGCATCGGTCATCATATCGAGGACGTAACACCCGAATGGGATCCGGATGACAGGGAAGATCATCATATCGGTGCTGACCTTATCCAGAGCATGCCGAAAGAATATCCGAAATTCGCTTTCGAAAGTCATACCTTTGACATGCACCGCAAGATAGATGGAGAACACCCGGTTGATGTTTATACATACGACCAGATGAAAGAAGATACCGAAAAGAACGCGCCTTACGGATTCAGTTATTTAGCTTATCCGTGGGGAGATAACAATGAGACGTTCAGACAGGTGCTTGCAGACAGCGGCTATAAAATGGCCTTTGCTTATGATCCTTTCTATTATGCGACCCGCAGTGATGACCAGTATGCCATAAACAGGATCAAGATAAGCGGAAAAATGGAAATGAAAAAGTTTAAAAAGATAGTGAACGGGGACTCCGAGGAGCATATAAATCCGGAAGTATGATCAGTACAAATAAAATAATGCGGAAGGCTCAGCCTTCCGCATTATTTTTTATGATCACTGATTCGCATCAACTTTGTATATATCGACATCGTCGTTTGAATAGCAAAGCTCGTAATCATCATTTGACAGGTCGCCGACCTCCGTAAATCTTTTAGATACGACTACGTAATCTATGTCGAGCTCCCGTGCAAGATCGCCGCGGTCCTCATAAGTTTCATCATACAGAAGGTTGTTGGTCTCTATCATCTCCTGACGCACCGGCCAGTCATCTTTCGGCAGATTGTAGCCGGATCCGGAAATATAACTGAATCTGTTGGAATATACGGCATACAGGAAGAACCTGTTTGCCCATCTGTCCTTGTATGAATACTCATCAGGTGAAACGCTGTAGTAGCGGTCTGTAGCCAGGAGGGCATCATCCTCTGTATTGTGCTCTATCCACTGCATCGCCTCATATTCTTCCCGTGAAATGCTCTCGTATTCATTGTATGCGATAGCAGGGTTGGCATTCCTGGCAGCCTCTTTGATATGGATATCGTAGTACTTAAGAAGTGAGTATGACGATACCACAAGAACCAGGGCGGAAAGAAAGACGATCACACGCAGCGAGTATCTGGACAGTCTGGACGAAGGAGCTTTATCTTCAAGGTCCTCGATCAGCCAGAAGGCGATCATCGGAGCAAGGAATGCACTTACAAGCCCGAAGTAGACCTGACTGTGTCCGCTGTAGTTCAGCACGAACATGGCAACGAAACCGATAACAAACTCTGCGTATACCAGCACTTTTGCAGGTTCAAACGCCTTGCGCCCTGAAAGCACAAGTATGAGCTCGCGCAGATATCCTATGCAGAACGGGATAAAGAACGCGCTCAGGAAGAACATCGCAAATACCAGAAGAACTATCCCCAGCCGTATGCTTGTAGGGATCGAATAAGACTTGAGAAGTTCGATCAGCGGTTTCTTCCAGAAAGCGATGTCTGTTATCGTGGCAAACTCTATAACGGAATTGCCGGAGGCATTGCTCTGACCCTTGGAGCCCAGTACAGTGACGTATATCAGGACGAACCCTGCGGTGATGGTTATTAATGCAGGGAGTGCCTTTGGGGATACCTTTCTCAGGAGCATGCCGAGAATCATTGTGCCCCACATACCGGCAACAGCAACAGCACCCATAGGGCCTTTGATGCCTGCGGTAAGCATTACGAACAGCGTCAGGAGCACGAGCAGACGGTATCTGTTGGATGCCTTGCTTGTGAAAGCGTCATACCACATCCTGAAAATGACTATGGTCATGAGGGCTGCAGCCATTCCGTATCCGGCGGAGTTGTCGTTGATAAGAATGAACTTGAAAGCCAGCGAGGAAGTGGTGTTTCTCGTTACATATAAATTTGACAGCAGAACGATCATGCAGTATATCCCGGCGCGGTTCGGCTTCGCGGACATTTCGCGGAAGAAGCTGTACAGGGATATTCCGAAGCAGTACGCTGTCAGGAAAGGCCCAAATGACAGGGTGAGAAGATCTGCGGAAAGGTCGAAAAGCCTTACCGGAATGGACATCAGGATCTCACTGAAAATGTGATAATTGATGAAAACTCCCTTGATCCATGGACTCTCAAGAGGATAGTCATGAGAAAGCGAATTGATCAGCCCCATGTGATAGGCCTTGTCCGGATTCATGTATGTCAGCTCGCTTATCGTAGGGGACAGATAGATATACTGTGTGTTGATTATGCAGTAGAACAATATCAGCACCAGAAAGATGCAGAATAAAACCGGGATCCTGTTTATGCGGATGCGCTTCTGCAGGCCGCGCCTGCCATCGATTATGCTGCTGATCAGATAGAGTATCGCCAGAGCCGGACCGGCTGCATAGAGGAGCACTTCTGAGCGGAGCCAGTCCGCAAGAAAGTAAACACACAGTTCGATGATCCAGCCCGAGAAGAATCCCAGAGCCAGAGTGGTGGACATATATTTCGGCCTGAGGGATGCTGCTTTCAGCAGTAAGAGACCCGGCAGCTGAACATATACCAGCGCGAAAGCCGCAAGAATGGCCAGCCCGGATAGAGATGCTCCGTATACATGGACGCTGATATAAAGCATTATTATAACAGCAGTCAGGCATAATAGTCTGACTGCTGTGCTCAATACATTATTTGCTGTTGCAGATGTTTTGCTCATAGCTATTTTTTGGTGAGAACTGTAGTTAAGTATTCGCCGTCCTCATTAGGCGAGTAGCGCATTACAAGGACGTTGTCTTCGGTAAACATGAGATCACAGTCAAAAAGGTCGCTTGTAAGATGCAGGCCTTCGTTTGTTTCGCTCCACTTGCCCGTGAGGGGCTCTCGGGAGACATTACCTGACCATGTACCATCTTCTTTCACTTCGATATCAACATTACCGTATTGATATATAGATTGCCCGGATGTAGCCTTCCAGGATCCGACAAATTCGTCAGAGCTCTTTTTCTTAGCCACGATCTCTGCACCGTCCGCTTCTTCATCGAAGTAGATACCGTTGTCATAGTCCTCGGTTCCTTCTGCCTGCTCGTCCGCTATTTCTTCCATGCTGACTTCGCCTTCAGAGTCTGTGTTCTGTTCAGCATTTTTTTTACATCCGGCAAGGAGCAGAATCATGGTTACCGCAAGTATCATGCAGAGGATTTTTCTCAGAGAAGTCTTCATTATAATGCCCCCTTTCTATAAAGTATCTATATATTACAATGCATCAGCCTCAAACTCAAGTACTGCCGCATGTTCAGCCCCGTGCATCTTGCAAAAGAAGCAACAATTAATATACAATACCTATAACTATGGGCAGGGCGGCCCTGCCGAAAACAGGCACTCAGTATATACAGAGAGGAAAATATGAAGAAGATACTTGTGACCGGCGCAGCCGGATTTATAGGAAGCAATTTCGTTTTTCACATGCTTGAGGCTCACCCTGACTATGAGATCGTCGGACTTGATGCTCTCACATACGCAGGCAACCTGGAGACCCTTGCACCGGCAATAGATGATCCGCAGTTTAAATTCGTAAAAGCTGACATAACTGATGCTGAAGCGATCGACAGGCTCTTTGCTGAAGAGAAGTTTGATATAGTAGTCAACTTCGCTGCGGAGTCCCATGTAGACAGATCTATTGAGGATCCGGGGCTCTTTCTGCGCACCAATATCCTCGGTACACAGGTGCTGATGGATGCATCGATAAAATATGGTGTTGAGAGATTCCATCAGGTAGGCACGGACGAAGTATACGGAGACCTGCCACTTGACAGACCTGACCTCTTCTTTGTTGAGACCATGCCTCTGACGGCGTCGAGCCCTTATTCGGCATCGAAGGCTTCGGCAGATCTGCTCGCGATGGCATATCACCGCACATACGGACTGCCTGTCACTATCAGCAGATGCAGCAACAACTACGGGCCTTACCAGTTCCCGGAGAAGCTGATACCGCTGATGATCGCAAATGCTACAGCCGACAAGCCGCTGCCTGTATACGGCGAGGGTCTCAATGTAAGAGACTGGCTCTATGTTGAGGATCACTGCAGAGCTATCGATCTCGTGATCCATAACGGAAGAGTCGGTGAAGTATATAATATCGGCGGACACAATGAGAAGGCCAACATAGAGGTGGTAAAAATCATTCTTGAGCAGCTCGGTAAGCCTGAGAGCCTCATCACATACGTGACAGACCGCAAAGGACACGACCAGCGCTACGCCATTGACCCTACAAAGATCCATAACGAGCTTGGCTGGCTGCCGGAGACGAAGTTCGAGGACGGCATCCGCAAGACCATACAGTGGTATCTTGATAACGAAGACTGGTGGAAAAATATAATCAGCGGCGAATACCAGCAGTACTACGAGAAAATGTACGGCAACCGCTAAAGAAGAAAAGGGAGAACAGAGATGATCAGTTTTAACGTACCTCCGTATATCGGAAAAGAAAAAGAATACCTCATGCAGGCTGTTGACTCGCACAAGATCTGCGGGGACGGGCAGTTTACAAAGAAGTGCAATGCGTGGATCGAAGAGAAGATGGGCGCGCACAGGGCTCTTCTGACTACTTCGGGCTCGACTGCACTCGACATGGCGGCGATACTTACGGATGTCGGCCCGGGGGACGAGGTGATCCTCCCTTCATATACATTCGTGTCTACAGCGAACGCTTTTGTGCTCAGAGGAGCTTCACTGGTATTTGTGGATATAAGGCCTGATACGCAGAACATAGATGAAAAACTGATAGAGGACGCGATCACTGACAGAACAAAGGTAATCGCACCTGTCCATTATGCCGGAGTCGGCTGTGAGATGGACACCATAATGGACATCGCAAAGAGACACGATCTTCTCGTGGTGGAAGATGCAGCTCAGGGCGTAAACGCTTTCTACAAGGGAAAAGGTCTGGGAAGTATTGGCGATTACGGCTGCTACAGCTTCCATGAGACCAAGAACTACAGCATGGGTGAAGGCGGAGCCCTGCTGATCCGCGATGACGATAAGGCAGAGAGAGCTGAGATCATCAGAGAGAAGGGCACCGACAGGAGCAAATTCCTTAGAGGCCAGATCGATAAATACACATGGGTAGACATGGGATCGTCATATCTGCCGAGCGAGATGAACGCGGCATATCTGCTTGCTGAGCTTGACGAAGCGGACATGATCAACGACAACAGGCTTGCAAGCTGGAACGCATATTATGAACTTCTGAGCCCTCTGGCTTCAGACGGACGCATCGAGCTTCCGGTGATCCCGGAGGAATGTAAGCATAACGCTCACATGTTCTATATCAAAACTAAAGATATAGAGGAAAGAACGGCTCTGGCGGCCTTCCTGAAGGAGAACGGAATACTTGCGGTATTCCATTATGTGCCGCTCCACAGCGCGCCTGCAGGGGCCAGATTCGGAAGGTTCCACGGAGAGGACAGGTATACGACAAATACCTTCGAACGCCTGCTGAGGCTTCCGATGTACTACGGACTGAAGCCTGAAGAGGTCGAATTTATATCTGACAAGATCAAAGAGTTTTACAGGTAAGGAAACAGAAATGAAAAAAAGGCGTATGTTTAGCAGAATAATAGCAGTCATGCTGGCGGCGGTGCTTGCTTTGCCGACAGCAGTTTTTGCTGCAGATAACATTGACCAGGCTGCTGAACGTCCGTCCGGGAAGGTTGCGTCAAAAGTCGAGCAGCTGGAACCGATGGTTGGGTTCCTTGAGAATGTAACCATAAATGAAGACCCGAGCGGGACGGTCGAAATAAGATGGGACAAATATGATGAGGCAAATCATTATGAGATCTCGTCTCCGGCCATCAACAAGGGCACTGCGGTCAGGACTGTGAATACGTCGAAGACATTCACGGGACTGGAACATGGTGTCAAGTACGATTTTGTGATCGACGCCTTTGATTTCATGGGCAGAAGGATAGCGCAAAGCGCTGTCTCGATAGAGACTGCTCCATACAAGGTCGAATTTAAAGAATCATCATACAGGACGCTCAGAAGCAAGACCGTCAAACCGGTGAGGAGACTGAATATCAACCTCACCTCGCTGATCCAGGAGAAGAATAACGGATATGCTGTCGTTCAGGGCGGCTGCACTGACGGTACATATGCTTATTACCTTATGGTTTCAACATATACTCAGAAAGGCAGGGTCCTGAAGGTAAGACTCAGTGACAATAAGGTCGCGGCGAGGTCAGGCATACTTAATACCTGGCACGGCAACGGTATGACCTATGACAGCAAAAGAAATAAGCTTGTTGTTATCGCGCGCGAGCACAGAAAGCAGGAGATTACGGTCATCGATGCCAACACCCTTAAAATCACCAGACAGGGTAATGTAAAGTATAATAATTATGCTGATGCCGGCAGCGATTCATTCAACAAGACACATCAGGAACAGGGCCTTGCAGCCATAGCATATGTAGAAAAGTATGACTGCTACATAGTGCTTCAGAGAATATACCATAACCTGATCATTTTCGATCCGGACACGTTTGAGGCGATAGGTATGGTCCGCACAAACATCAGATCGACTTATCCTGGCGTACATCAGGCCATGGACGCGGATGAAAAATACGTATATCTGCTTCTGAGTCCATACAGCGGCAAGGGAAACTCCCAGCCTTACAATATAATCCTGGCGCTTGACTGGAACAGCGAGAATCTTCTTCCTGTCGTCAATGGCAGCAAGAGCAAGGATCCTAAATATGTTGAAAAGCCATGGTGCTGCAACAACAACGGAAGCGGAACGCCTGATGCCGTGATCAGAATAGATACAAAGCACGAGGCTGAGAATATTTATCACACGACGGATAAAATCGGAAGAGAACACTTTTACATGTCGGAATACTACGGACATACGACCGGAGGATACTATAAAAGAGACAATTACGTCTATGACCTGGGCGTGATCTGAAAAGAATGACAGGAATAAGTTTTTACATGGAAAAGATAATACTGGCGTTTCTGATAAGCACTGCGATCGCGTTCGTGACTGCTCCGCTAAGTATCAGGATAGCCAACGTGATGGGGATCATCGACAAGCCGAAAGATGCCAGAAGGGTGCATAAAAAACCTATACCGCGCTTCGGAGGCATGTCGATCTTCCTGGGCTCCACAGTTGCCATGACCATACCTGCGGCGATGAATCAGAAGATCATGGTCGCTATGCTGGGAGGTCTTTGCATGTATCTCCTGGGCGTACTCGATGACTTGTATGACCTAAAACCGGTTATCAAATTCCTGGGGCAGGTTGCGGTTGCCAGTCTGGTCTACGCTCTGGGGATCCGGATATCCTTTATAAGCAACTACTTCGGCATACCTGCTACAGGGCCTCATGCCAACGTAATACTGAGCGAGGGCGTTGCTTATCTCATTACGGTGCTGTGGATTGTTGGCATCACCAATGCTGTAAATCTGATGGACGGGCTCGACGGTCTGGCCGCGGGCTCGACGGCGATAATGTCGCTTTCGCTTGCGTATATAGCGTATATACATGGCGCGAGGCTGGGATCGATGCCGGTCTGCATAGCCCTGATCGCTGTTGCGGGAGGCTGTATAGGATTTCTTCCGTACAACTTTTCGCCGGCAAAGACATTCATGGGTGACGGCGGAGCTCTTTATCTGGGATACATGATAGCGGTGCTGTCTGTGATCTCGCCGCTCAAGAGGGCGACAGTTGTAGGAGCGCTCATACCTATACTGACCCTTGCGGTCCCTATCTTCGATACACTGTTTGCAATGCTGAGAAGAACTCTGAAGCACCAGTCAATAATGCATGCCGATAAAGGCCATCTGCACCATCATCTGATGGCAGCGGGCTTCGGGCAGAGGCGTTCGGTGCTCATCATGTACGGCATAGTAGGCATAATGGGAATAGTAGCGGTGCTTATAAGCAGGGAGCTGTATAAGGATGCGTTCTTCCTCTTCCTGATCGCTGTTCTGTATCTGGGTATCATCATCGTACCTAAGAGAAGCAAAAAAGGGATCAAAAGGATAATCACCCAGGATACGAGCGAACTGGAAAAGGAATATTTTACTGAATATCTCAACTATGAGCGTGAGAGACGCAGGGAGCTGCGTGAAGCGGCAAAGGCTGCCGCAGCAGAGATGGTCGATGCTGAAGAGAAGAATGAAGCGTCAGGCATCGTGACAGACGATTAGACGGAAAGGGTATAGGATATTTGGAACAGAAAAAGCAAAATGACGGGCATAATAAAGCGGCAGGCGCAAAGCATATGACACCGGGAAAGAGGAGGCTCTTTCCGCGCAAGCCATTTTACATAGTAACTTTTCTTCTGATGGCTCTGGCAGCTGCCGGATTCCTTGTAATGCTGATACTTACAGACATACTGCCTCCTGATCTTACCATCATACTGGCGGTCTCCGTGCTTGCACTGCTGTTTATGACAAGCGTGCTCTTTGCAAGCAGACGCGCCTGGGTAAGAGCAGCGGGTATCCTTTTTGCATGTGTATTTGTCGGAGCCCTTGCGTTTGTGATCAACTTTACGGGAAGCACGTATGCCATGCTCGACAAGATAAGCGTCAGTTCTTACGGAGCTTCAGGGCCTGCAGCTAAAAGCGTAAGCATAACGGAAGAGCCTTTCAACGTCTACATCACGGGAATAGACCAGTGGGAGAGCGAGAAGGGTCTCGACCTTGAGCGAAGCGATGTAAACATGATAATGACGGTCAATCCGAAGACAAAAAAGATACTGCTCACGTCGATTCCACGTGACACTTATGTGAAGCTGCATACCGCTCAGCAGATGGACAAGCTGACACATACCGGAGTATACGGAGTCGATGAGACTATCAATACGGTAGAGGACTGGCTCGGCATAGATCTTAATTACTACGTAAAGATGAACTTCTCTGCTGCCAGGGATATCATCAATGCCATGGATGGTATATCCGTCTATTCGCCGGTGGCGTTCGAAAGCAGCCTTAAGGGATATAAATACGAGAAGGGCTGGAACCGGATAGGCGGAGACAAGGCTCTCTATTTTGCAAGGGAGCGTAAGGCTTTCGAAGGGCAGGACTCTATCCGTGTAGAAAACCAGCAGCGCGTAATAAAGGCGATCATAAAAAAGATGACCTCATCCTCAACGCTGCTCATGAAATACGGGGACATCATGGAGGCAGCAGGTGATAACATGTCTACCAATATGCCGTCTGAGGCCCTGACAGAGCTGGCCAAGATGCAGATAACGGAGCTGGTGTCGTGGGACGTGCAGACGCAGAAGATAGAAGGCGAGTACGACATGGATTATGTTGCTTCGCTTACACAGTCTCAGATGTTCTCGGTCTACAGGCCTGACGCTGAGTCCGTGAACAAGTGCCTCGCATCCATACGCGATGTGTCCAATCCTTCGGTAAGCGAGCTTGAGGAAGCGGGCGGCAGCACGAGCAGGAGTTTTGTGATCAATATGATCGGAAGGGCACTCGAAAGCATAAAATCACACGGTGCAAAAGGTTAAATGCCTTTTGCCGGCAAAATGAAATGAAACAACGGATATACAGATATGATAACGTAAAGGCACTGCTGATATTTCTGGTGGTGCTTGGGCATATGACGACGGATTATGTGTCTGACTCGCATCTTGTAAGATGGACCACGCTGTGGATTTATTCCTTCCACATGCCTGCGTTCATCTTTCTTTCTGGTCTGGTGCATAAACACTACATCACGGAAGAGCGGGCTTCACAGGGCATAAAGGGTGAGACGCGCATGCGCTGGGATAAGTTCCTCGGATTCTTTCTCTGCGGCTATGGACTCAAGATATTTCTGCAGTTCACCCGGACGCTGATGGGGCAGAATCCTCTCTGGCACTGGATAGAAGAACCGGGCATACCGTGGTATCTCTTCGTAATGGCAGAGTATGAGCTGCTTTTCTACCTGATGCGAAGGCTGGATGGAAAGCTGAAGCCGTGGATGATGATCACCGGGGCCTTCGCCCTGAGCGCTGTCATCGGGTATTTCCCGGCTGTAGGGGATGCGTTCTGTCTCTCGCGCATGATCAACTTTCTGCCGATTTACATGCTCGGCTATTTCTTCGACATGAAGAAGTTCAATGCCTTCTTTGAAGGGAAGAAGTGGCCTGTGATCGCAGGATGGGCCGGCATCGCGGTCTCAATGGCAGTGTGCTGCCTGGGAAGGTGGGGCATATACAGCTGGCGCAAGTGGTTTACCGGCAGGCGCTCATATGAATTTTTGTCAGATTTCTTCAGCTATGCATATGACAACGGCTGGTGGATCAGACTTGCGGTATGGGCGGTCGCGATCGCGGTCACATTCTGCATCATTGCGGTAATACCGGATAAGGATCTGGGCTATGTGACAACTGTAGGTTCGCGTACGCTGAACGTTTACTTCTGGCACAGGCCGCTGTGCTATCTGTTCCGCAACTGGGCGGTCCTTCCGAATCTATTCGTGCTCTTCGGAGGAAAGTACGATGCGGCCCTGGCGGGGCAGGTGAAGGGCCTGGCCTTTTCAGGTCATACGGGAGCGATGATAGCCTCATATGCTGTCTACATACTGATCGCTGCTGTCATGACGGCCTTCTTCAGCCTGAAGCTGTTTGAGCATCCTTGCGCAGATCTCATGAAGCTGGCTGCGAAGGCGGTAAAAAAGCAAAAATAGAGCTTGCATTTGCATGCATGATTGCATAAAATATATGGGCGCGTCATATGGACGCGCTGGTATTTATTACTTTCTGCGCAGGGCAAACCTGCGCCAAAAAGACCACAGGAGGTGTCAACATGAGAGATTATGAACTTCTATTCGTGCTTGATCCAAGCCTGGACGAAGAGACTAAGGCAAACCTCGTTGAGACAGTAAAGGCTGTTATCAATGCAGGCGGCGAGGCCGGTGAAGCTGATGTTTGGGGCGACAGAAAGCTTGCTTACAGCATCAACAAGAAGAACACAGGATACTATGTAGTTATCCCGTTCAAGGCCGAAGCAGATCTGCCGAAGGAACTCGACAGAAGACTCAGGATCAATGAAAACGTAATGAGGCACATCATCGTCTGCCAGGACGAGGAGTAATTACAAGGGGAGGTAAGTTATGAACAGTGTAATACTTATCGGAAGACTTGCCAGAGACCCTGAGCTCAGCTACACAGCCAACACACAGACGGCAATGTGCCGTTTCACCATTGCGGTCGACAGACCGAGAAGACAGGGTGAAGATCAGGGCGCGGATTTCATCCGCATCACTGTATGGGGCAGACAGGCTGAGACTTGTGACCGCTACCTCAGCAAAGGCAGACAGGTTGCCGTTATGGGTAGGATCCAGACAGGAAGCTACAAAAACAGAGAAGGTGTCACCGTTTATACGACAGACGTCGTAGCTGACAGAGTAGAATTCCTCGGCAGCGGCAATGGTGGACAGGGCGTAAGCCGCGATACGTTCACCGGCAGAGAGCCGAGCTTCGGAGGAGCTGCACAGGACACCGGCTTCAGCGCACCGCAGGAGCCTGCATTCACAGGTTTCGACGACATGCCTGATACATTCCAGGCGGCTGAAGACGACATTCCATTCTAAGAAAGGGGAGAGCACGAATCATGGAAAGAAATTCAAGACCTAAGCGCATGAATACAGGCATCAGAAGACGCAAAGTCTGCCAGTTCTGCGCTGACCAGGACAAGAAGATCGACTACAAGGATGCAGAGACTCTTAAGAAATACATCACAGAGAGAGGTAAGATCCTCCCTAGAAGAGTCACAGGCACATGCGCAATGCACCAGAGAGCTGTTGCAAAGGCCATCAAGAGAGCAAGAGTAGTCGCAATACTGCCATTTGACGCAGATCAGTAAAGACAAAAGATAGGAGCCGCGGGCTGAATTGCCTGCGGCTCTGTTTCTTTGCGGAGATTATGTGAACGATAGCGCAAACGGCTTGCCTTTGCCATGTTTATTTCATAGAATCGAAGAGTGTCTGGCTATGATGTCAGGGGCCGGCACAGATTAATGGAGAGTCAGTATATGCCGCATTACATACGCGGAAGAAAAGTCAAAAAAGCGGAAAGAAAGAAGAGGGAGCCTGAGAGCCGCAAGCTGCACCGCAGGCCGCCTGATCTGCACAGATGGATCAGGTTCTTTTCCATTGCTTCGATCCTGCTGGTGGTGATGCTCGTTCTTACATTTGTCACGGCACTCAATCATTACAATACATATCCGGGCAAGGTAAAAAGAGATTCGATCAGCTCTCCGGGCAGAGGCTCGGACTACATCATCGTGAGCTGGGACGAGGCGCGCAACGCAGATGTTTACAAGGTGTGGTACAGAGAGGACGTGCCTGAAGAAGCTGCGGAAGACGGCGCTGCATCTGATGAGGAAGAAGAGGAAGAGGAAGAACTCGTTATAGATGACAGCTGGACTGAGCTGGAGACAGACGTGCCGGAGATAACGGTCGGAGATCTCAAAAAAAACGCGTCATATTCCTTCGTCGTAAGGGCTGACAGCAAGGAAAAAGAGGGCACTCTTACCGGACCTCGCAGCTTCAGGACCAAGAGAACGCAGGAGATAAAGGGCGGCAGGATGATTACGAAGTTCACCTTCAGCGAACCTTTCAGTATGAATCTCTCCGCCGAGACTGATCTCATGTATGAGACAGCGGATCCGGAGGTCGCGGTGGTAGATCCGGAGACGAACGAGATAAAGATAACCGGAGCCGGAGAGACCGAGATAACTGCTACGGCAAGGTCTTCCTCAAAATATGAAAGCGCAAGCAAGACCGTAAGTCTCAGGGTAATCGACTCGTATCCCGTTAGTGCAGGCGGAGCATCGGCGCATGTCATATATCACCTCAGCCCTGACAACTGCGAGGTGGCAAAGAGCATCACGGGAGCCGGGGGCGCTGTTATACCGCAGGGCCTCGCATATACCGGAGATAAGTACATCGTAGTATACGGAATGGGCAGCCCTAACCGCGTCATCAGCTTTGATGTTGACGGAGACGGCAAGGAGGTAAGCGTACCGAAGGTGTCGATGGGGCATCCGAACGGATTTGCGTATGCCGATGAGAACGGGCTCTGCTACTGCGCAAAGGGCTGGACCTCAAAAGTATATACATATGAACCGACTTCGGACAGCTACGGAACGCAGAATCTGGCATACGGCTGCTCGGGTATAGGCTATGACAGAAAGGAGAAGCTCCTGTATACCTGCTCACGCACGGCGATGGTGGCTTACGACATGGCCGATGGCTTCAGCGTCAAATACAGCTGCGGGGTAGTGAAGCACAGCGGTAAAACATACACGCAGGACTGCGGCGGCCATGCCGGCATAATGCTGAGATGCCTGTCGGGCAGCAGCAAGCACGGCACAAATTACATAGATATCTATGATATGAAGAACGGCAGATATCTCGGAACGATCTCGTGCGACCTTTCCGAGGTGGAGAGCTGTATAGTCAACAAGGACGGCTTCCTCGAGATACTCGCCAACAATTCGAGCAGTGTCGATTACATCTGGAAAACAGACCTTAACATAGAAACTCTGGGCGAAGGCCTGGGAAGCTAAAACGATTATTTGCCTGTTATGATGGATTTGACGGGTCATAATCTGATATCCTTAGATCGTTAATAAGACAACACCATTTGAAAAGGAAAGCAAAACATGATCAAGACTGTAGGCATTATCGGCGCAGGCTCTGTAGGCAGCGCGCTGATGTATGAAATGTATAAGAGAGATCCCGAGAACGTTTACCTGCTTGCAACAGGTGAGCGTGCTGCGCGCCTTGCGGCCAAGGGTATTTCTGTCAATAATGAAGTTTTCTCGCCGAAGCTGTATTCGGATCCTTCGCAGGGCATACACATAGACCTGCTCATACTGGCTGCCAAAACATACAGTATGGATTCCGTGATAGAGGATATACGGCCGCTGATCGACAAGGGAACCATTCTGCTTCCTATAGAAAACGGCATAACTACCTCGAGCCGTCTTGAAAGCGAGTTCCCGGAAAACCGCGTGTTTTACGGAGTAGTGCTCAGAACTGACGCTCACAGGATGAGCCGCAGGGTCTATTACCGCACGCTCGGAGAGATGCAGATCGGCTATGCGGATAACCATGACCCGAAGCCTGAGGTGACTGAGGCTTATGAGAGGCTGAAAGAGCTTGGGATCAATGTGAAGGTGTACGAGGACATGCGCAGGGCAAAGTGGCGCAAGTGGATGCTGAACACCGGTGCCAGCCAGACGGCAGTGGAGGTGCAGGCCGAGTGCGGCTTCTTCGGGCAGGTAGAAGAGGTAAGGTCTCTCATGAAGATGCTGATGGATGAGATACTGGAGCTCGCCTGGGCTGAGGGCGTGAACCTCACCGAGGAGGACCGTGACGATATAATCGAGATACTCGTAAACTTCCCGCCTGACAAGAAGATGTCTATGCTGCAGGATTACGAGGCGGGCAGACCTATAGAGATAGATGAGTACGCCGGAGAGGTGATACGGCTGGGCAGAAAGCATGGCATTCCTACGCCTGCAAATGAGATACTTTATCTGGCAATAACGGCACGCCAGAAGATAGCTGAGCTGCGCAAGGGTTAAATATAAGGCACTGTAAAGGGGGCGATGATGACGCCCCCTTTTTGGTGTAATGGTTTATATGCTATTTCAGCTCTTTTACATTGAGCGGAGTCCTCCAGATGTAATCGGTATCGTCACCCATGGTGTTGATGAGGAGGTTAAGATAACCGTCGCTGCCGACCGCTGCGCTTTCTATCTCGCCCAGATCTATCTTGATGGATCCAAGATATGCTTTGTCGGCTGCCCTGTAGATATCCAGCTGATTCTGAGTCCTCTTGTTGGCACCGCTGATGCCGTGGAATATGAATCCCTCACCGGCTCCGCAGTCCTGTATGTAGTGGAAGAAGCCCGGAGAGCATCTGGAGAAGAGGCTCTTGTGATCGAAACTGCCATCCGCGCTGTATGCTCTTATTCCGGTATGCGATGTTGCGTATATAAGGCCGGTGGCATTGTCATAGCCCACGCCCGACGATGAGTATGGAGTCTTTGCCTTGCCGAATTTTTTTGTTGACGGGTTCCATGTGTATATGGTCTTCTGATTGCCCTTAAAGACATAGCACATTCTGGTGACAGGATCCCAGGTGATGCCGTTAGGATGACCTATGCAGAAGGAGAAATCAGACGCTCCCAGACGTTTGCCGTCGGCGGAGTATGTGACTACGGACTGGCCCGCAGCCATACCGTACACGATATGGTACTCGCTGCCCGTGAAGGTGAAACCCTGAGGCACTTTGGCGATCCTGGTTCCGGTGATAGGGAACAGCTTCTTGCAGTTTTCCGGTGTAAATGTGTAGACGACTCTTGCTTTGCCGCCGCGGGTAGGGCTGGCGAGCAGAGCCTTCGCAAGCTCGGACTTGCTGCTGAGGTCCGCTGAGGATTTTCTGATGAGGGCAGCAGCGTATCTGCCGTTAATGTATGCGGTGCTTCCGTTGATAACAGCCCTGTACCATATATCGCTGTGTCCGGAGAGCCTTGCCGGAAGCTGGAGCGTAATGGAGGTGCCTTCAGCTACGGTGCCTAACTTTCTGAATGAGGCTGCCGGCCCGATCCTGTAGTTAAGGGCATCCGTAGATGAGGCAGCAGCGTTGCCGTAGCTGATGTCTTTCACAAAATCCGCCCTGACATAGCCGTCTCTTTTGCCCGCTGTAACATAGTACCAGCGCTGCGATGCTGACGTATCCGTATCATCCTTGAATATTTCCCTGTGGATGGTCAGCTTGGTATTCCTGCTCAGGGTACACAGGGATTCCGTTGAGGTATTGGTACCCTTTCTGAGGTTGACCTCGTCATCGGAGATTCTGCCGCTTGCTGATACTGATATGTTTCCGTCTGCGAATGCAGGCGCGGTGAACAACGGCAGAGCCGCAAATACCATGGCAGCCGCGAGCAGCACTGTAACGAACTTGTGTGTTGAAATGCGTTTCTTACAATTCATTTTGATCCCGCCTTTTTTCAGATGAGAACTGACCGGCTTTGAGCGTTTTCCATGCAAGGCCGGTATATGCCCATTCAAATTATAGAAAGACACGGACTGAGCGCTCAATAAACCTTTACAAACAAAAACCTATATATTTGATAAGAGAGAATGCTTTGTCCGTGCCATTTGAAGCTGATCAGCAGGCAATGATACCGGAAAGGCGGTTTACAATATGAAATACATTGCAGAATAGTCATTTTATTTGCAAAAACAAGGCTTTCAGGCGATAAGGTTTCGCAATTAGAACACAATTCAGGCCTGTCAAAGTATTATAATGTCTGTATTATGACTATGTGGGATCTTATCTATATATTTACGACATGGGTCGCAAGGATACATGATCATCTGCTCCGCATCAATGACGCGGGGGGATGGTATTTCGATGATAAACAGCTGCACTTTATAACCTTCGGTGTCTCCGGCATGCTGCTTATTTTTATTCTGTATCCGTTGTTTAAGATGCTTGCGAATCGCGGCCATACCATGGTGATCACCTGGCTGTATGTGTTTACCCTGATAATAGTGATAGCCTTTGCTGTAGAAATAGGGCAGTGGTACACGGGGACAGGCGCCATGGAGAGCGAAGACATCGCATACGGCATCGCCGGATTTCTGGTGATGTTCATAATATTCGCGCTGATACGCGGTCTTTACAATGGCATAAGAGCGATGGTAGAGCGCGATAACAGAAAGACCAAGGTCTATTCAAGGGAAGATCTGGACAGGTACAACAGGGGGTAACGATGAAGAAAGTCGGACTTATCATGGGAAGCGACAGCGATCTGCCGATAGTGCAGAAGGCTGCATCCGTGCTGAAAGCGCTTGGCATACCGTTTGAAGCGCATGTATATTCCGCGCACCGCACGCCTGAGGAGGCAAGCGCCTGGACTAAGGCGGCAAGGGACGAAGGCTTCGGCGTTATAATCGCCTTCGCCGGCATGGCAGCTCATCTGGCGGGAGCGATCGCTGCAAACACTACGCTCCCGGTCATCGGAGTGCCATGCAAAAGCGCCGCTCTCGACGGCATGGACGCTCTTCTGTCGACCGTGATGATGCCGAGCGGCATCCCGGTCGCAACAGTCGCGATCGACGGAGGTAAAAACGCGGCGCTGCTTGCCGCAGAGATGCTCGCACTTTCAGACGACAGCCTCGCACAGGCACTGATCGACCGCCGCAAAGCAGAGTCAGAAGCAGTACTGGCCAAAGATGCAGGCATAGCCGACCGCATTTAACAGCAATCCGACGACAGACATATTTAACAATCACAGAGCAACCTGCAATAATATCGGCAGGTGACTCGAGGACGCCGGCACTTGGCGACTGGCAAGCCGAAGGCGCAGACAGAGCCTAGTACCGCTGCGTCCGAATGTCAGCGAGAGCGTGCCTGACGATAATATTGCAGGTTGCTCTATAACTAAATAGTTAAAAGGAGGACTAAGATGAAACTGGTTTACACAGGCAAGACCAAAAACGTATTTGAACTTGAGAACGGCAACTATCTTCTGAAGTTCAAGGATGATGTCACAGGCAAGGACGGAAAGTTTGATCCGGGCGAGAACCAGATCGGACTGACCATCGAAGGCGTAGGCGACATCAACCTTCAGATGACTGATTACTACTTCAAGAAGATCAATGAAGCAGGCATCAGGACTCATTACGTTCAGGCCAACTTCGATGACACTACAATGGAAGTAAAGCCGGCCAAAGTATTCGGACACGGACTCGAGGTCATCTGCAGACTTAAGGCAGTAGGCAGTTTCATCAAGAGATACGGTGAATACGTAGAGCCGGGTACAGATCTGCCTTACTATGTCGAGACGACCTTCAAGAACGACGCACTCGGCGATCCACTGGTAACAAAGGACGGCCTGGTGGTTCTCGGAGTCATGACAGAAGAGCAGTATGACGACCTCAGAGACATGACACAGAAGATCACAAAGATCGTAGCAGACGACATGAAGGAAAAGGGACTCGACCTCTATGATATCAAGTTCGAGTTCGGATATGACGCAGACGGCAAGGTAATGCTGATCGACGAGATCGCATCCGGCAACATGCGCGTATACAAGAACGGCGAATATATCGAGCCGCTCAAGCTGAACGAGCTGTTCTTTGCATAGGAAGAAAGGGTATATATGGGAGGATTCTTCGGTATAACATCGAACGAAAACTGCATACTTGACGTCTATTTCGGCGTAGACTACCACTCCCACCTCGGCACGCGCCGCGGCGGACTGGCCTCATACGACGAAGAGATCGGCTTCCAGCGCGAGATCCACAATATTGAAAACGCTCCTTTCCGGACGAAGTTCGGAGGGATTATCGGCAAGATGAAGGGAAAGGCTGCCATCGGATGCATAAGCGACATGGATCCTCAGCCGCTTCTCTTCCGCTCGGTCAGCGGCACGTACGCGATATGCACAGTCGGCATCATCAATAACGTCAAAGAGATCACAGACATAGTGCTCAAGGGCTCGCACGGGCATCTCGAAGCCATGACAGGCGGAAGGATCAACCAGACAGAGCTCCTCGCGGCGCTCATCTCCGAAAAGGACGATCTCGTGGAGGGCATCAGATATGCTCAGGAGACGATAGACGGATCGGCCACCATACTCGTGCTGAAAGAGGGCGGCAGCATAGTCGCGGCACGCGATCTTAAGGGAAGGCTCCCTATGAGCGTGGCGACAGGCGAAAACGCTTCGGCTGTAAGCTTCGAGTCCTTCGCCCTGCACAAGGCGGGATTCGATGAACTGCACGATCTTGGCCCGGGAGAGATAGTGGAACTCACGCCGGGCGGGTGCAGGCAGCTCATGGCTCCGGGAGACGAGATGAAGATCTGCGCTTTCCTGTGGAGCTACTACGGCTATCCGACGACTACCTATGAGGGCGAGAACGTCGAGGTGATGCGTTACAGAAACGGCCGCATCATGGCGCGCAACGACATGGAGCACGGTTTCGACACTTCTCAGGTCGACTATGTAGGCGGTGTGCCTGACAGCGGCACGCCTCACGCGATAGGCTATTCCAACGAAACGCATCTGCCGTTCGCGAGGGCCTTCATCAAATATACGCCTACCTGGGCGCGCAGCTTCATGCCTACAACGCAGGAGGAGCGCAACAAGGTGGCGAAGATGAAACAGATCCCTGTGACTGAGCTCATAAAAGGCAAAAGACTGCTCTTTGTGGATGACTCGATCGTAAGGGGAACGCAGCTTCGCGAGACAGTAGATTTCCTGTACGCCAACGGTGCTGAGTCGGTGCATATGAGATCGGCATGCCCGCCTATCATGTACGCGTGTAAGTATCTCAACTTCTCGCGCAACAAGAGCGACATGGATCTGCTCTCAAGGAGGATCATCGTTGAGATCGAGGGTGAAGAGGGACTGGAGCATATAGACGAGTATTCGGACGCAAATACAGAGCGCGGTCGCAGGATGCGCGAGGTGATCGCGGAGAGAATGGGATTCGAAACACTGGAGTTCCAGACTCTTGAAGGAGTAGTTGAGGCTATCGGGCTTCCGTCGTGCAAGCTTTGCAAGTACTGCTGGACAGGCAGGGATGACTAGAGACAGTTAATCACATCACAGAGAGAACAGAAGGTACTAAATGATTACGAATTCATCATCAAACAGTTATAAAGCAGCGGGAGTCGATATAACGGCGGGCTACAAAGCGGTCGAACTCATGAAGAAGCACATCGCCAGGACTGTGGTCCCGGGAGTGATGGGCCAGGTCGGAGGATTCGGCGGGCTGTTTGAGCTCGATCTCGAGGGCATCAGCAAACCTGTGCTGGTAAGCGGCACTGACGGAGTAGGTACAAAACTCAAGCTCGCGTTCATGCTTGACAAGCATGATACCATCGGCATCGACTGCGTCGCGATGTGTGTCAACGATGTCATCTGCGTGGGCGCAAAGCCGTTGTTCTTTCTTGATTACATCGCCTGCGGCAAAAACTATCCTGAAAAGATAGAGCAGATAGTGTCGGGAGTATGCGAGGGCTGCGTACAGGCAGGAGCCGCTCTCATCGGCGGCGAGACTGCGGAGATGCCGGGCTTCTATCCGGTAAACGAATACGACCTCGCGGGATACTGCACAGGCGTCGTAGATAAGGACAAAATGATAGACAACAGCCGCATGGCTGAGGGCGATGTGATCCTGGCGCTTCCATCGAGCGGCGTTCACTCGAACGGTTTCTCGCTGGTTCGCAGAGTATTCGCTCTGGACAAGCCTGACGTCATGGCTTTGAAGGCGAGCAATGCAGAGCTGGGCGGAAAAGCACTCGGAGATACTCTTCTCGCGCCTACAAAGATCTATGTAAAGCCAATTCTGGCACTTATCGACAGACTCGGCGCAGAGAACATAAAGGGTATATCCCATATCACAGGCGGCGGATTCTATGAGAACATCCCGCGTTCGATCCCTGACGGCCTTACGGCCAGAATCTCCCGCAAGATGATCAGAGTGCTGCCTATATTCGATCTTATCGCAAAGGTGGGAGTCATCAGCGACCACGACATGTTCAACACCTTCAACATGGGAGTCGGCATGACGGTAATAGTGTCGCGCAAGGATGCTCCGACGGCCCTGAATGTGCTGAGGGAGAACGGCGAGGACTCTTATGTGATAGGAGTCATCGCGCGCGGATCCGAGAAGATTGTGATCGAATAGAGTACAGAGTTTCGTATGGATATTCGGAGCGGACATATTATATAATGGTTTCATAGAGAAACCATTGATCTTCGGGGGCGGGGCGCCTCCGGACAAATTTGTATTGTGGAGGTATCCGCATGTCAGATAAAGCAAGGATCGCCGTAATGGTAAGCGGCGGAGGCACGAATCTGCAGGCTCTTATAGATGCCCAGAATTCCGGCCTCATAGAAAAAGGTGAGATAGTGCTCGTCATCTCAAACAGGGAAGACGCGTACGCGGTTGAGCGTGCCCGCAAGGCAGGCATCGAGACCTTCATCATAACCCGCAAGGCGAGCGGGGGACAGGCGGGCTTTGAGGAAGCCTGCGGCGAGCTCATCGATTCCAGAAAGATCGATATCATCGTGCTGGCCGGATTCCTCATGATACTCAGCAAGGAATTCGTGACGCGTTACGATCACAGGATCATCAACATACACCCGTCGCTCATACCTGCGTTCTGCGGAGACGGTTTCTATGGGCTCAGACCGCATATCGCGGCGCTCGAAAGAGGCGTTAAGGTGACGGGCGCAACGGTCCATTACGTCAATGAGATCGCTGACGGCGGAGAGATCATCGCTCAGAAGGCAGTCAGTGTTGAAGAGGGCGATACGCCTGAAGTGCTCCAGAGGCGTGTAATGGAACAGGCCGAGTGGCTTATTCTGCCGGTAGCGGTGGCAAAGATCTGCCGCAAAATAGTAAAGGAGAGACATGGACACATATAAAGTCATGAAATTCGGTGATGTGGTAGAGGGAAACAGATATCCCGGCCGCGGCATCGTAGTCGGACTGTCCTGCGATGGCACCAAAGCGGTCATCGCATATTTTATTATGGGACGGTCGGTAAATTCGAGGAACCGCGTATTTGTTGAGAGAGAAGGAGCGATATTCACCGAGCCTTTCGATGTTTCGAAGCTCGAGGATCCGAGCCTCATAATATACGCGGCAGTCAGGACATATAAGGATCA
>CADATR010000004.1 GCA_902790885.1 uncultured Eubacteriales bacterium | reverse complement strand
TGTCTTGTGGAATTCAGGCATCCACTCAGCGAGATCCTTGAACATCTTCTTGTTCTGATAGAGCCATCTTCTGCCCATTGTGTCTCTTACGCACTGCATGCCCGGAAGAACCAGACCTACACCATCCTGAGCACGGCCGAGGATGTGATGAGCAGCTTCCTTGTCGAAGTGGCAAGGCTCGAGCCATCCGAAGAGCGATGTGCCGCCCATGGATGTCTGAACGATCCTGTTAGGGATCTCGACATTGCCGATCTTCCAAGGGGTGAATAGAGGTTCATATTCCTTCTTCATTGATTATCCCTCCCTATGAATAAAAATAAGTGCCTCATTAGGTTAACAATATCAAATGCACATCAAAAAACTGAATGTCCAATATTAGTTTCATTTTAAAGCATGGGGTGTTCTTAGTCAATTGAATAGTGGTAAAATACAAGCGCAGGACTATGGAGAAAAACAGGAGAGTACAAGATGAGCAAGGGATTTGAAATAAGGACTTTTACAGACGAAAGAGCCTACCACAGTACAGCTGTTCTTATTTATCTGAAGGCTGTCAAAAGCGTCTTCGAACACGCCGATGTCACTATCGGGAATTCCCTGAATCAGGGGTATTACAGCTATATAAACCTCGGAGGAGCCCAGCTCACCACATCAGATATACATAAGATAAGAGACAAGATGGAGAAGATCATCGCGCATGACACAGAGATAGTCATCGAGCGCGATAACGCAAAGCACGCGGCAGAGAAGTGGAGGTCGCTCGGATACCCGGAGAAAGCAGATCTTTTCGCCGGGCGTCCTGAGGATGAGGTCGCGGAGATAGCGGAGCTTCACAATTACAGAAACTGCATGTACTGCGACATGCTCCCTTCGTCGGGCTATATCGATCTCTTCGATCTCAGGCCATACCGCAACGGGCTGCTTCTCAGGCTGCCGAACGCTCTGCACGGGCATTCCATACCGGAATACAGAGACGATGACAAGCTGTACGAGGCGTACGCTGAATGCAGGCGCATGCGTAAATATACAGGCATCAGCTACCTGGCTGACATCAACAGGGAGATCAGAAACGGAAACACAGATAAGATAATCCGCCAGAGCGAGTGGCTCCAGTCCAGGCAGCTGGAGGAGTTTGCCGAGCAGATCGTTGAAGAGCATAAAAAGGTGGTGCTCATCGCGGGGCCTTCGAGCAGCGGAAAGACCACTACTGCCAAAAGGATCTGCTCCGAGATAAAAAGACTCACGGATGTGGATCCGCTGTATCTCGGCACTGACGATTACTTCGTAGAGAGGACGGAGACGCCTCTGGGCCCTGACGGCAAGCCTGACTTCGAGGGACTGGGAGCAGTCGATCTTGAGCTTTTCAATCAGCAGATGGAAGACCTGCTCGCGGGCAAGGAGGTCGATCTGCCTGAGTTTGATTTTGTCAACGGCACAAAGGTGTTCGGAAAGCGCATCACGAGCCTCCAGAGCGAGCAGGTGCTTGTGATCGAAGGCATACACAGTCTCAATGACGTGCTGACCGAGAATATACCGAGAGAGGATAAGTTCAAGATATACATTAGCCCGCTGACCCAGATAGCCATCGACAGGCACAACAGACTGTCCACGGCAGACGCCAGGCTGCTTCGCCGCATGGTAAGAGACAATCAGTTCAGGGGATACAACGCTGAGGCTACGCTTGAGGCGTGGCCTAAGGTGAGAGCGGGCGAGAGCGTCAACATTTTCCCTTACAGCTCCTCGGCCGATGTTGTGTTCAACTCGAGCACCGTTTATGAGACAAACATGCTCAAGACTTTTGCCGAGCCGCTCCTGAGAGCGATACCGGAATCGAGTCCGCAGCATGATGAGGCGAAAAGAATACTCACATTTATTAAATACTTTGACAGGATAGAGTCGACCGACGCTGTGCCTGACAATGCCATTTTGAGGGAGTTCATCGGACCGCGCAAGTAAAATACAGATAAACGGCGTTAATATTAATACAAAACCTTGCATAAATACACAGCGTTGTGTATTATATGACATTATATCAATCAAAAGAAAGGGATAGAGCAATCAATGAAAAACATTTTTGTAGAAGAGAGGGAGGTGCGTCAGCCTAAGCTGATACATGCTCTGATAACATTCTGCGGACTGATAGCCGTCATGGCTGTCGGCATCATCGTTTTCGAGGTGGATCCGCATATACCTATGTTTATCGGAGTTATAATCTCGGCTGTCATGGCGATGTATCTCGGGTACAACTGGTCACAGATAGAGAAGATGATGGTGGACGGTATCTCAAAGGCCATGCAGTCCATACTGATACTGGCTATTGTCGGAATGATGATAGGTACATGGCTCATATCCGGAACCATCCCGACAATGATCTATTACGGGCTCAAGCTTCTCAGCCCTAAGATCTTCCTCGTAGCCGCGGTGCTCATCTGCTCGATAACATCGCTCGCCACAGGAACATCGTGGGGCACAATGGGAACCATGGGTCTGGCGCTTATCGGTATAGGGCAGGGCCTCGGCATGCCGGTCGGCCCGACCGCGGGTGCTGTTCTTGCTGGAGCGTATTTCGGCGATAAGCTTTCACCGCTCTCGGATACCACGAACCTTGCACCGGCGATGGCTGGTACTGACGTATTCACACACGTAAAATACATGCTGAAGTCCACAATGGTCGCATACATACTTTCCCTGATATTCTTCGGAGTATACGGATTCATGCATGCTACCGGAGGCAATGTCGACACATCGCAGGCGACTATAATCATGGATGGGATCAGTGACTCGTTCAGGGTCAGCCCTATACTGCTGCTGCCTCCGATCGTTGTTATACTGTCGATCGCACTCAAGGTGCCGGCCATACCGGGAATCACACTCGGATTCCTCACAGCGGCAGTAATGGCTCCTTTCTCTCAGACGGGAGTCAGCCTCGGAAGCATTCTTGATGTTTCACTCAACGGATTCATGATGGTGAGCGACATCGAATCGCTGAACGACCTTCTCTCGACGGGCGGTCTCATGAACATGTCGAGCTCCATACTCATGACGATGATCGCCATGATGTTCGGAGGTATAATGGAAGGCTCCGGACAGCTGGCAGTCATCATCAACGCCGTATCGAGCAGGATCAAAAGCGGAGCCGGAATGGTGGCGGCTACAGAGGCGACCTGCGTTCTCTCCAATGTAGTAATGCCTGAGCAGTACATATCCATCCTTGTTCCGGGCCGTATGTACGCGCCTGCCTACAGGGAGAGAGGCATCCATCCTAAGAGCCTGTCCAACGCGCTTGAGTCCGCGGGTACAGTTACATCGTGTCTGGTACCGTGGAACACCTGCGGTCTGTTCATCGCCAAGACTCTCGGAGTCGGCTGGGCCGTATATGCTCCTTGGGCGGTATTCAACTACATCATGCCTATCATCTGCCTCATCATGGCCTTCATGGGCATCACAGTGACATATATGACCAAGGAAGAACAGGAGAAAGCTGACAAAGGAGAGCTCGTATGAAAAACAACAAGAAGGGGAGCGCAACTGTATACCTTGTCATTCTGATCCTTGTGGCGGTGATCATAGCCGGAGTGTTTATAAAACTCAACTGGCGGCGCTTCAAGGCTGAAGCCAGCTTCGGCTTCACGGTTGCGGTCATCATCATCGCAGTGCTTCTTATAATCTTCCTCATGATCAGACACAGCATCAGAAAAGCTAAGAAGCAAAAAGCAAAGGAGCAGGCCAGACTCGAGAAGGAAAGACTCGAACAGGAGCGCATCGCTGCGGGCGGCAAGCCGAGCACTCTCGGAAACGGAAAACTTGAAGCTTCAGATGTAAGCGAAGTTGCCGGAAAGGCTCTGGATAAGATCGACAAATTCGTTGAGGGAGGCGAGTGACGCGGCAATGTCCAATATTCTGATAACAGGCGGATCCCGCGGTATAGGGGCTGAGGCTGTGAGACAGTTTACTGCTGCCGGCCACAAAGTGGTGTTTACTTATCACAGATCCGAGGAGGAGGCAGACCTGCTCAGACAGGAGACGGGCGCGGTACCTGTAAGATGCGACGTAAAGCATCACGATTCGGTGAGGATAGCTGTCGACAAGGCTGTTTCGGTCATGGGACATGTAGATGTCCTTATCTGCAACGCAGCAATAGCGGACTACGGACTCATAACTGACCTGGATATAAGCAGGTGGGAGGAAGTGATAAATACCGATCTCAGCGGAGTGTTCTACTGCGTCAGGTATGTGCTGCCGGCAATGATAAGCCGTAAAAGCGGCTGTATCATCACTGTAGGTTCAATGTGGGGTGAAGTGGGCGCGTCGTGCGAAGCCGCGTATTCGGCGGCTAAGGCGGGCGTTATAGGCCTTACAAAGGCCCTTGCGAAAGAAGTGGGGCCTTCAGGCATCAGAGTCAACTGCATATCGCCGGGAATGATCGATACGGACATGAATGCTTCAGTAAGCGAAGAGGCGACGGATATGATAGTCGAGGAGACTCCTCTGTGCAGGACCGGATCACCGGCAGATATCGCGAAAACCATGCTTTTCCTGGCTTCTGACGACTCGTCGTTCATCACGGGGCAGGTAATAAGCGTCAACGGAGGCCTCGTGATATAGCCTGACTACATCTTGTGGCAGGGTGCATACAGCGGCACAAGCCTAAAAAATGTAAAGAATTCTTTACCCACATATAGTGAAAAAATGTAAAGCAGACACTACATATTGTGTCTGCTTTTTTATTTTTTCAAAATTCGACTTTGTAAAGACAACTTTACACAAAAAAGTGGGGGGATCATAACAAAAAATAAGATTTTCGTTTGTAAAAGTGGGGAAAAGTGGGGTAAAATCTATTTGTCAAAGCTTTCGATATTAATAACAAAAGGGCTCCAATGCCCTGGAATTCCAGGAAAAAATGTTCTTAGGCACTTACACCAACAAAATAGATGATAAGAACCGGATGGCCGTACCTGCAAAATTCAGGGACCAGCTGGGCGGTAAGTGCATGCTCACAAAGGGCTTCGATGAATGCCTCTATATCTACAAGATGGAGGATTTCGAAGAGATGGCTGCAAAGATAGCGGCTCTGCCGCAGTCTGATGCCGACTTCCGTGAGTTCATCAGGGATTTCTTCGGAAATTCAGAACTCTGCGAACTGGACGGCCAGGGCAGGATCAAGATACCTCAGAACCTCAGGGAATACGCTCACATCACAAAAGATCTGGTGACAACAGGCGCTATGAACAAGGTGGAGATCTGGAGCGCAGAGACGAAAGCGGACTTCGACCTTGCAAAGAAGATGAAAGACAGCAAGTTCACTGACAAGCTCAGAGAATTCAGCATATAAAGGGGCACCGCATGGAATTTGAACACGTACCGGTACTGTTTGACGAAGTGATGGAAGCCCTGGCTATAAAGCCGGACGGCATATACGTCGACGGCACAGTGGGCGGAGGCGGACATTCCTCAGGGATATGCAGCCGGCTCACGGACAAAGGCCTGCTTATAGCGGTGGACAGAGACCGCGAGGCGCTGGCGGCAGCAGAGAAGAGACTCGAAGAGTACAGCTGCGAAAAGAGATTCGTACACGCCAATTACAGCGATACGGAAGCGATCACCGAAGCCGCCGGAGGAAAGGTGCAGGGCATACTTCTCGACCTTGGAGTCAGCTCATACCAGCTCGACAATCCCGAAAGAGGATTCAGCTATATGCAGGACGCGCCTCTCGACATGAGGATGGACGATTCGGACAGGCTCACGGCCTACGATGTAGTAAACGGCTACAGCAGGGACGAACTCACCAGGATGATAAGAGACTATGGTGAGGAACGCTGGGCTTCGAGGATAGCGGAATTCATCGTCAGGGACAGGGCAGAGTCGCCGATAGATTCGACAGGCAGACTTACAGAGATCATAAAAGCGGCTATACCGGCAAAGGCGAGGCGTACCGGACCGCATCCGGCAAAGAGGACGTTTCAGGCCATCAGGATAGAAGTCAATGACGAGCTTGGGCACCTCAGGGAGGCGGTGGAAAAGCTTCCGGATCTCCTTGATCACGGAGGGAGGATAGCGATAATAACCTTCCATTCGCTCGAGGACAGGATAGTAAAGACGGAGTTTGAAAGAAGACTCGACCCGTGCACATGTCCGAAAGAGTTTCCGGTATGTGTATGCGGCAAGGTAGCCGATGTAAAAAGGGTAACCAGGAAACCGATCGCACCATCGGAAGAAGAGACGGAGACAAACCCGAGAGCAAGGAGCGCAAAGCTCAGGGTGCTCGAGAAGCTGTAACACTTATAAAACACACTTCGAAAGAGACATACGACCATGGAAAGCAGAGCACAGAGAATAAGAGCAGACAGGATCAGAGCTGACAGAAGAAGCGCGGTCAGGATACTGACTGTCGTGATGATAGGAATATTCGTACTCGTGGGCATGAGGTCATATGCGGCTATCATCCAGCACGAGAACAACATACTCGAGAGAGAAAACGAATATCTTCAGGCGGAGATCGATTCGCTGCAGAGCCAGATAGTCGATGAGACAAGGGTCACAAGGATCGAAAACGTCGCCACACAGCAGTTCGGCATGGTGTATCCGTCGACTGAGAATGTCGTGAAGCTGGGCAATGCCAAATCCGAGGTTGATAATCTCGCGGCTGCGATAAGAAGCGAGGCGTACAACTAAAGCGAAGAACAGATACCCTGATGCCACTGATCCGGCGACGGTTCGGTGGCATTTTTAATAGAAATAGATGCTTCCAAATACAGTATCGCTCTTTTAAAACGAACACCATATGTGGTATAGTATATCAGTATATTTATGCTTGAATGAGGAAGTATGAACACAGAGAAGAAAAGAATCAAAATCAGAAGGAAGGCAATTGAAGACAGCAGCGACGTTATCACGTCAAAAAACCGCAACCGCCTGGCGCTCGGTTTCGGCGTGGTCCTTGCTCTTATTTTTGTGCTTATCTTCCGTATGGGATACTGGCAGATCTACAAATCAGACGAGCTCAAGGTGCTGGCTGCAGATATGCAGAAAGTGGATACTGAGATCGCGCCTGTAAGAGGAGCCATCTATGATTCGAGAATGAATACTCTGGCTGAGACGGTGACCGAATATGAACTCTACGCTTATACTCAGTACATTTATAAAGACGAGAGCATAAGCGCCGATGATAAGGCCAAAAGGATACTGAGGCTTGCTCATATAACGGGAAGAGATGCCGCTGAGATAAAGGCGCTCCTGGAGGGAGAAGAAAACCTGGTGCTACTCGGTGAAGGACTTACCAGGCAGCAGGTAGAGGCTGCAGAAAATGAATTCGAGGGTGATGTGGTGGTCAAGACAAGGTCCGCCAGATATTACCCTAACGGAGCGTTCGCAGCACAGGTGCTCGGAGGAGTCAATAAGGATAATGCCGGACGTTCGGGCCTTGAGTATGAGTACAATTCCACCCTTGCCGGAATAAAGGGAAGAACGGTAAGGACTACAGACAACAACGGAGACACGCTGTCAAACAGCAAAACAAGGTATTACAAGGCTCAGGACGGCTACGGCATCGTTACTACGATCGATTCCGTCATACAGCACTTTGTGGAAGATGCCCTGGTGACCGGCATGAAGAAGACCGGTGCAGATGCCATAACCTGTATCGTGATGGATCCTAAGACCGGAGACATACTCGCGATGGCGACTACTCCGGAGTATGATCCTAATGAATCCAACGAGCCGTCTGATCCTAAGGAAAAAGAAGAATTCGAAAAGATGACTGACAAGGAGAAGACGGAGTATCTCAGCAATATGTGGAAGATAACGGCTGTGAGCGATGTGTATGAGCCGGGATCCACATTCAAGCTCATCGCAGCAGCGGCGGCTCTGGACTCCGGAAGCGCCACTGAAAAGTCAAGTTACAAGTGCACAGGAGCGATCAAGGTAGGAGGCTATTATCTCCATTGTCTGGCTACTCACGGGAAGCAGTCCCTCAAAGAGGCAGTCGGAAATTCCTGCAATCCGGCACTGGCCAAGGTTGCTCTCGATATGGGTGCCGATACATTCTACAACTATATCGATATGTTCGGCTTCAATGATCCCACGGGAGTAGACCTTCCGGGTGAAGGCCTGTCTATCGTAAAAGACCCGGCCACAATGAGCGACGTAGACCTTGCTACTACGGGATATGGACAGGGAATCGCCATAACCCCGCTGCAGGTGCTGTGCGCTGTCAACAGTCTGGGAAACAAGGGCATTCTCATGAAGCCTAAGATCGTAGACAGGATAGTCGATACCGACGGCAAAACGGTCGAAGAGATGCCGGACACAGAGGTAAGACAGGTAGTATCAGAGGATACCGCAGCTGAGATGTGCGACATCATGGAATACTACGTATCCGATGCCGGCGGTACTACGGCGTACATCCCTGGTTTCAGGGTAGGCGGAAAGACGGGTACTGCCAACCGTGTAGAAAACCAGAAGTACAGCGAGGCGACAAATACATCCTTTGTGGCTATGGCCCCGATGGATGACCCTAAGATCTCGATGATATGTATCGTCTATAATCCTAAGAAGGTCCAGTACGGAGCCTATACGGCCGGTCCTATCGTAAAGGAGATCACAGAGAAGTCGCTCGAATATCTCGGAGTTGAGCGCAAGCTTACAAAGGAAGAGAAGAAGGCAGCCAAAAAGAATACCGTAGAAGTACCGGATGTTACCGGAATGGACAGCAAGGATGCTATCCGTAATATCGAACACTACGGACTGAAATACACAGTTATTCCTGAGGACCACAGCAACCAGTCATTCGTGGTCGTCGATCAGTATCCGAAGGCAGGCACGAGAGTAGAGAAGGACGCAGTCGTTTACATCTACAGCGAGTGATGCCGGCGGAAGAACGGAGAATAGAAAGATCAAATGGATATAAGTCACGGAATCGGAGCATATGCACTTATAGCGGCGATCGCTTTTGCGGTTTCCATGTTTGTGACATCGAGGCTGATACCTCTGATGAGGCACAGACAGTTCGGGCAGTTTATACGTGAAGAGGGACCGCAGGCGCATCTGAGCAAAGCCGGCACCCCTACGATGGGCGGGCTGGCATTCATAATAGGCATCACGGTCGCTGTAATAGCGAGCATGTTCATGAAGGGGAGCATGACGACCGGCAAGATCGCCATACTTCTGAGCATGTATGCTTTCGGAGCGATAGGCTTCATCGATGACTTCAACAAGGTTGCCAAGAAACAGAACGAAGGCCTTACACCTAAGCAGAAGCTGGTGCTTCAGGTGCTGTTCGGTGCGGCTCTCGCTGTATTCATGATGGTAAAAGAAGGCACGACGATGCTGATCCCTTTCCTGGGAAAGACTGTAGACTTCGGGATAATGTATATCCCGTTCGTTGTGTTTATTGAGGTAGCCATGTCCAATGCCGTCAATCTCACAGACGGTCTCGACGGACTGGCTTCGAGCACTTCGGCGATCGTGGCGGGCACCTTCGCTGTCATAGGCATGACCGTGAACGGAGGAAGTGAGCCTATGGCCGCTGCGGGGCAGGCTGTATTCGGAGCACTCATCGGCTTCCTCATTTACAACCACTATCCTGCGAAGATATTCATGGGAGACACCGGCTCCATGGCACTCGGCGGAGTGCTTTCCGCGATGGCGATAGTAGGCCGCATGGAGTGGCTCCTGCCGATAGCAGGCCTCATCTACGTGATCGAGGCGCTGTCGGTGATCATTCAGGTCACATATTTCAAGAAGACAGGCGGTAAGAGAGTGTTCAGAATGGCGCCGATACATCACCATTTTGAGCTCGGAGGCTGGCGCGAGACCAAGGTGGTGCGCGTATTCTGCATATTCACCTTCGTGTGCTGCGTGATAGCTTACTTCTCAGTCCGCTGATATAAATAAAGAGGGGAAATCAAATAATGAAAAGAGGGAATAGTTATAAACAGATGCTGAAAGGCCGCCGTGTGCTGGTCGTCGGTCTGGGCAAGTCGGGCAAAGCCTCCGTCAGGGCTCTCACAGAAGCCGGAGCTGAGGTAACGGTGCAGGATTCCAAGACACCTGACAAGCTTGATACACAGTTTCTGCAGTATATGCAGAATGAGAACATAAAGTCATATCTCGGCAGCGTACCTGAAGATATGACAGCATACGACATGCTCGTGATGAGCCCGGGTGTGCCGCCGACGCTTGACTATATAAAGCAGGCCAGGGATGCCGGAACAGAGATCATCGGTGAGCTTGAGCTTGCCTACAGGCTCGGAGAAGGCAGTTTTGTGGCGATCACAGGCACAAACGGAAAAACAACGACTACAACACTTGTAGGCGAGATATTCAAGGCCTCAGGGCGGAATACAGCCGTTGTGGGCAATATAGGAAACCCAGTGGTCACCGAAGCCCTTGACAGCACAGAGGATGACTGGCTCGTGACAGAAGTCTCTTCGTTCCAGCTCGAGACAGCTGTTGACTTCAGGCCTGTGGTCTCGGCCATACTGAACCTCACGCCTGATCACCTCAACAGGCACGGCACCATGGAGGCTTATGGCGCCGCAAAGGCGCAGGTTGCGGCGAATCAGTCAGAAGACGAGTTCCTTGTCATTAATCTGGACGACGAGCAGGCGTTTGCGCTGTCGAAAAACACAAAAGCGACAGTGATACCATTCAGCAGACAGGTGAAAACAGACAGAGGAGCGTATCTTGACGGCACAAAGATTATCGTCAAGGACCTTGAGGGCGGTGAACACTTCATCTGCGACAGGTCGGATCTTCGCATCATAGGCGATCACAACGTTGAAAACGTGCTTGCCGCAGCAGCTATAGCCTTTTACGCCGGCATAGAACCGGCCGTTATATCTGAAGTTATCAGGGAATTTCCTGGTGTGGAACACCGCATTGAATTCTGCGGCAGAGTCGATGGAGTAGACTACTATAATGATTCCAAGGGAACAAACGTAGACGCTGCCGTGATCGCCATAAAGGCACTGAAAGACGGTATCATACTCATTGCCGGCGGAGACGGAAAAGGGCAGGATTTCACAGAGCTCGCCAACCACTTTGACGGAGCCGTAGAGGCACTCATCCTTCTTGGAAGAGATGCCCATATAATCGAAGAGGCAGCCGCAAAGGCAGGCTTCACAAATATATATAACTGCAAGGACATGCCTGAATGCGTGCGCAAGGCAGCTGAGCTCGCCAGAACCGGAGAGAAGGTGCTTCTGTCGCCTGCATGCGCCAGCTGGGACATGTACGCTAATTTTGAACAAAGAGGCAGGCACTTCAAACAATGCATAAACGAGATGCTGAAGTAGAAAAGAAAAAATCAAGGGCAGAGAAAGCTGCGATACGCAGGGCCATAAGGCGCGAGAGACGCAGCAATAACAGAGCCAATGCTGTCGATGAAGTAAAGGACTTCGGACGCGGACTCGGCAGGGTCGTAAGCGGCTACGATTTCGGAGTAGTTGCTTTGGTTATAGTGCTCTCACTCTTCGGAGTCGCGATGGTATTCAGCGCGGGCTATTATCAGACCATAAACACGGCGCATCCCGATCCTACATACTACCTTGTGAGGCAGCTCATATGGGTTGGCAGCGGGCTGTTCGTAATGCTTATAATCGCCAATTTCGACTATCACTATTACACTAAACTGAGTTATCTGATAGTGGGTGTGTCCGTGGTGCTTCTCGTGCTTGTTATCATGACGAGTTCCACCGTCGGCGGAGCTCAGAGAGGAATACGAGGCATCGGCGTAACGCCGAGTGAGTTCTCGAAGGTTGCCATGATCGTCTTCACATCGTGCTATCTCGTTCAGAACCCTTCCAATATACGTACTGCTAAGGGGCTGATAGTGCTGACTGCAGTCATGGGCATCCATTTCTATCTCATCGTAAGGCAGCCGAACCTGTCCACTGCGATCGTAATCGCTGCCATCATGATAGCTATCATGCTTGTGGCAGGACTCAATTACATCTTCCTTGCACTACCGCTTGCCGGCGGCATCGCAGGTTATTTCTACATTATGGCTGCGAAGACTCCTGCCCACTGGTATGACAGAATAACGAGCTTCCGCAATCCTTTCGCTGACTTTCAGGGAAGCGGATATCAGGTGTCACAGGGGCTTATCGCACTCGGAAACGGCGGACTCAGAGGACTTGGATTCGGACGCAGCATCGCTAAAAACCTCTATCTGCCTGAGCCTCAGAATGACTTCATCCTCGCAGTAATAGGCGAAGAGCTGGGCTACATCGGATTTGTGATCCTGATGCTGGTTTATATTATCCTGCTGTTCAGGATATTCATGGTGGCCCTCAAAGCCAGAGACAGACTGGGATTTTATCTTGCGACCGGAGTCGGCGTAATGCTCGGGCTGCAGGTCATAATCAATGTTGCTGTTGTTACCTCATCCATGCCGGCAACAGGCATTACGCTGCCTTTTATCAGTTACGGAGGCACATCGATATGGTCGTTCATGATAGCCATGGGCATAGTGCTCAACGTATCAAAAAGACGGCTGCCGAGGCGACCGGCAAAGTTGAAAATGGAGGAGGCGGCATGAAGATCGTACTGACAGGAGGCTGCACGGGCGGCCACATCTATCCGGCGCTTGCGATCGGGGACAAATTCAGGGCCGAGGATCCTTCAGGTGAGGTGATATACATTGCAAAGGGAGAAGACCTCGAACGTCAGATAATCCCGGCTCACGGATACAAGCTGTATGAAGTGGATTCGACATGGCTCGACCGCAGTGATCCGGTGAGGCTGGCGACCACTATAAGGAGGACGCTCCGCGGAACCCGTGACGCGGTGAAGCTCATGAAGAAGTTCGGACCTGACGCTGTCATAAGCACCGGAAGCTTTGTGAGCGTACCGGTAGTGCTGGCGGCCAGAAGGCTGGGAGTGCCTGTGTACCTTCACGAACAGAACGGATTTCCGGGGGTTTCAAACAGGCTCGGGGCGCGCAGTGCCAGAAGAGTATTTCTGGGATTTGAATCCGCCCGCGAGCATTTCAAAAGAAAAGACAATATAGTTTACAGCGGCAACCCTGTAAGAGCTGAATTTGCCGGAAGAGACAGATCTGCTGACAGATCTGCTCTCGGAATACCAGAAGATGACTTCGTCATAATGGTGTTCGGAGGCAGTCTGGGTTCAGAGACCACCAACAGCATAGGCGAGGCGGCAGCCAGGGAATACGCCGGCAAGGACGGCTATACCGTGATCTGGGGAACAGGCCGCGAATACTACGATGCTATCAGCAGACGCCTGGCAGGCGAGGGCTTCAGCCCATCGAATGTCAGGATCAGCGCATATATAAATGACATGCCGGCACAGCTTTCTGCATGTGACATCACAATAAGCAGGAGCGGGGCTCTTTCGACGGCAGAGGTCACCATGGCCGGCAGAGCGGCCATCTTTATCCCATCGCCAAATGTGACAGCCGACCATCAGTACTACAATGCGAAGGCGGTTGCGGATGCCGGCGGTGCGATCATAGTAAGAGAAAATCCTGACACCGCAGAAAAGGTGATGGAAGAGCTGCGCCGCATCGATGCTGACAGGGAAAAACTTGAAGCCATGAAAATAGCCAGCCGCAGCATTGCTCCTGTGGATGCTGCAGACATCATCTATAATACGGTAGTGCAGACCTGCAAAAGGTAATATATTTGGAAGAAATCAGAGAAGATATCTTAAAGAATAACAGCACGGACGAGGCGCCGGCGGAAGAACGGAATGAGCCGGCCGGCACAGGTGCGCCGGATGACGACATCCAGTACACCTTCGTGGTCCCGAAAGGGGAGATCTATCAGGATCCGGATCTTATTCCGGAGCCTGTTGTGGTGGAACCGGAACCTGCAGAAGAATCTTCTGAGGAGCCGCCGAAAGAGGCTTCAGAGCCGGAAAAGACTATAGTTGCTGACCGCAGGCGCTTTACTGAAGAGGTAAATATGGCCCTCGAAGACGCAGCAGAAGCTGATGAGGACGAGTCCTTCGATCCGGATGGCTTTTTCAACACATATAAAGCTGCTGATCCTACAGGAAATACTATAATTATAGAACCCCCTGTCTACGATGCCACAGGACTGTCGGACGATGATATCGAATACACCTTCGTAGTGCCTAAGGGCGAGATCTACAAAGAGCCCGATCCGGAGGAAGAGCGCGCGGCAAAAGAAGCTGAAAAAGCAAGAAGAGCCGCAGCGGCCGCTGAAGCGGGCAGAGCGGAGATCCTTTCAGCGGAGACTAAGGTAGTTGAGAGAAGCAGCGGGAACGAAGAAGTGACCCGCTATGGCCTCCCGGTGAATCACCCTGAAATGGGAGAGCTTGCGCAGAAGCAGGAGGCCCGCCGCATATACAAGCAGAGAAAGAGAAACCGTTTCAGGACACGTTTTTACGTGCTGATCACCAGCGCGATACTCCTGATTGCCTGGCTGATTATTTCGACCACGAGCATATTTACCATAGATGCGATAGTGGTGCAGGGGAACTCACACTATACCGCTGAGGAGATAATAAACATCGGGCACGCCACATCCGGCCGAAATATCGTCTATCAGGCAAACATCAAGGAGACGAAGGAATACCTCGAGAAAAACCCGTACATCAAGCGCGCTGAGGTAAGACGCAGACTCCCGTCAACACTTGTGATCAAGGTCACAGAGAGGCAGGAGCGTCTGGCGTTCAAATATGATGATGACTACCTGGTAATGGACGAGGAAGGTATACTCCTCAGAAAAACAAGAAATACACCGAAAACCACCATCATACAGGGGGTGGTCGTAAGCAGGATAAAGCTGGGCGAGCAGATAGGCACCGAAAACAGCAAGGATATGGAAAGGGCGCTGGAGCTCATAAAAACCATGATCAGCTCCGATCTGTACTTTGTCAAAGCTGATATATCAAACGTAAAAACTATAAAGGCGTATATTTATAACACGCTCGTTGTAAAAGCGGATTATGACACTCTGATAGAGAATATGGAGAACGGGAAACTGCATCTGGTGATGGAGAAACTGTTCGCCGACGGTATCGAGAGGGGCACCATAACATTCCTCGAGGACGGATCGGCGTCGTTCATGCCTATATTCTAGTTTACAAGTAATTGTGGCTTGTCAAGCAAAACACCCCTAAATATTGTGTTTTTTGCCAAAAAACTGGTGCAACAGGGGTTATTATATGTTACTATTACAATATATGTTTATAAGTATATTTATTTGAGGAGGACTTCATTATGGAATTCGTTTCCGACTTTGTTTCCGAACCGGACAATGCCGCAATCATCAAGGTCGTCGGTATCGGCGGCGGCGGATGCAATGCGATCAACCGCATGGTCGACGCCGGTCTGCAGGGCGTGACCTTTATTGGTGTGAATACAGACAGACAGGCTCTCTCGAGATGTAAAGCTGAGATCAAAGTGCAGCTCGGCGAAAAGATCACCGGAGGCCGCGGTGCCGGAGCAAATCCTGAGGTAGGCCAGAAGGCTGCCGAGGAGAGCATCGACGAGATCATCGCCAACATCCAGGATGCCGACATGGTATTCATCACTGCAGGTATGGGCGGCGGCACAGGTACAGGAGCAGCTCCTATCATCGCGAAAGCATCGATGGACTGCGGAGCTCTTACAGTAGCTGTAGTTACAAAGCCGTTCACTTTCGAGGGCAAAAAGCGCTGGAACCGTGCCGCAAAGGGCATACAGTATCTCAGCAACTTCGTTGACTCCCTCGTTGTTATCCCTAACGACAAGCTCATCGACTCAAGCGAAAAGTCGACTTCAATGCTCGAAGCCTTCGCTATGGCCGATGACGTACTCAGAAAGGGCGTACAGGGAATCTCCGATCTGATCTCCGAGTACGGACTTGTAAACGTCGACTTCGCCGATGTCAGAACCATCATGGAAGGCCGCGGAGTGGCTCACATGGGCGTCGGTACAGGAGAAGGCGAAGACAGGATCGAAGAGGCTATCACAAACGCCATCAACAGCCCGCTGCTTGAGACTTCGATCTCGGGTGCCAAGTCCATCCTGCTCTATGTTACGGGCGGATACGACATGGGAATGCTCGATATCAATACGATCGCAGACAGAGTACAGGGCGAGGCAGACGCAGATGCCAACATCATCTTCGGTGCTACTATCAGCGAGGATATGACAGACAAGATTTCCGTTACCATCATTGCTACTGATTTCGGAAGAGTTACAGAGGGAATGGAAGGCATCAACATCACACCGCAGACCGAAAGAGACACCCTTGCTACCGCAAAGAGGATCACAGTAGACGGTCTCGACGCTGTTGAAGTTGAGCTCGACAAGCTCTTCGATGACAACGATGCTCCGTCGTCACGCAGAACTGACGATTTCGATATTCCGGAATTCCTCAAGTAAACCGGAAGAAACCGGTCCGGACACCAGGATATGCTGATCAGGATAACATCAGGTGACAACAGCAGGATCAGACTCGTCAGAAAGCTCAGTACGCGCAAGGGCCGAAGCACTGAGAAGCGTTTTGCGGTAGAAGGCAGGAATCTGGTCAGCGAGGTGCTCGAGAGAGGCCTCGATGTCGACTTCATCATGATCCCTGAGGGAGCTTCAGACGACGCTCCCGGATTCATAAAAGACTGCATAAGCTCATCAGAAGTGACTGTCTGCGAAATACCGGAGCGCGAGTTCTCCACGCTGACAGACGCGGGCGGCGGCATAGGAATGCTGGCCGTGGTGAAGCAGCTCGAATACAGCCCGGAACTCATAGACGGACTCGATGCGGACGGCAACCTGCTGGTGCTCGACCGCATACAGGATCCCGGCAACATGGGCACCCTGATAAGGACTGCGGTCGCCGCTGGCTACAAGGCGATAATCGCGATGAGCGGCACGGTGGATATATATTCACCGAAGGTGCTCAGGGCTACCGCGGGCATGATCTTCGAGATACCTGTCGTATATGTGTCGGGTGAAGACAGACTGAAAGAAATCCTCAGAAGATCGGGCAGGCGAATAGCCGTCACAGCTGTTGACGGGGGCGTGCCGTATTACGAGGAGGATCTCAGCAGAGGCATAGCCCTGATAATAGGCAATGAAGGGAGCGGAGTATCCGACGCCATGATAGAAATGGCAGATGTGAAGGTGACGCTTCCGATGCGGGGAAGGATCGAATCTCTGAACGCGGCTGTCGCGGCGGCCATACTGATGTATGAGGCTGTGCGCGGCAGATAACAAGAATGATCAATGCGAGGTAAGAAATGGAAAAGAACAGAGCCGATGTAATCATTTGCGGAACCAATTATGTGCTTTCCAGCGACAAAAGCGAGGAGCGCATAAAGGATATCGCTAAGATGGTGGATGAGGAGCTCAGAGGCGTCAGCAAGGCGCTCAATGTCAATCCTAATTACAAGGCTGCGGTACTGACTGCACTTAATATCGCAGAGAAGCTCATGGATAATACAGACATGACACTCAAGCTCCAGACAGAGAACTATCAGCTCGACAACGATGTAAAGCACTACATCCAGCTGTGGGAGCAGTCGAAAAAGCAGGTTACCGATCTCAAGGACAAGATGTCTTCTGAATTCGACAGGCAGACACAGAACACAGAAGACCAGAAAAAACTCCAGGAGAAGCTGGTAGAGATGGAGAATGCTTACTTCGATCTCCAGATGGAGAATGTCAATCTCAAGAACGAGCTGAAATCAATCAAGAGACTGAACAGTGACGATGAACTCTAAGATACTGACACTCCTCGAATTCAACAAAATACTTGACCTCCTGCGCGATCAGGCAGGCTCAGGACTCGCCAGGGAAAGAATAGCGCAGCTTGAGCCGATGACCAACATGCGCATGGCAAAGGATGCACTAACGGAAACTACAGAAGCGGTTTCCGTTATTGTTCATAAGGGAAGCATTCCGGTCGGAGAGATAGGAGACATAAGCGGCATAGGCTCAATGGCAAGAAGAGGCAGATGCCTCAGCATGAGAGAGCTGCTGCAGGTGCGCGCGAGCATAGCGTCTTCACGCGCGGTAAAGAGCTTCCTGAAAGAAGACATGCCGGACGGGCTTAAGGTGATCTCCGAGATCGCAGGTCTTCTCGATCCGCCTGTTAAGCTTGAGCACGATATCTACGACGCCATAATAAGCGAAGACGAGATGTCTGACAACGCGTCGCCTGTGCTTAAGTCGATAAGGCGCGATATGCGCAACAAAAACGACCTCATCAAGTCACGTCTGCAGAAGATGGTAAGTTCTTCCTCAGCGAAGTCGCATCTGCAGGACGCTATCGTGACGATGCGCAACGGAAGGTACGTGATCCCGGTCAAGAGGGAATACATAAGTCTGTTCCCGGGAATGGTGCACGACCAGTCCTCGACGGGGGCCACTCTTTTCGTGGAGCCGCAGGCGGTAGTGACCCTAAATAATGAGCTCAGGCAGCTTGAGCTCGACGAGCAGGCGGAGATCACCAGGATACTGGAACTCTTCAGCAGCAGAGTCGGGGAGCATCATCAGAGCCTGCTCAACGACCAGAGACTGATGGCCGAACTCGACTTCATCAACGCCAAAGGAAAGCTCTCTGTGATGATGGACGGGGCAGAGCCGCATCTCAACACCGACAACATAATAGACATAAAAACGGGACGCCATCCGCTCATACCGGCGGATAAGGTGGTGCCTACAAACATCGAACTCGGACGCGGCTGGACCACACTCCTCATAACCGGCCCTAACACCGGAGGAAAGACCGTTACGCTGAAGACCATAGGGCTGCTGTGCCTGATGGCTCAGAGCGGACTTCACGTACCGGCTGACGAGAGGACGGACCTGCCTGTGCTTAAGGAGATATTCGCTGACATAGGCGATGAGCAGAGCATAGAGCAGAGCCTGAGCACGTTCTCGTCGCACATGAAGAACATAATAGAGATCTTCAGGAACGCTGGAGAAGGCAGCCTGGTGCTCCTTGATGAGCTTGGTGCCGGAACGGACCCTCTTGAAGGAGCGGCGCTCGGTATTGCCGAACTTGAAAGACTCAAGGAAGCAGGAGCGCTTGTCGCAGCAACGACGCACTATACGGAGCTCAAGAAGTACGCGCTTTCGACTCCGGGAGTAGAGAACGCTTCCATGGAGTTCAACGTCGAGACGCTCTCTCCGACATATAAGCTCAGGGTAGGGCTCCCGGGCAAATCCAATGCCTTTGAGATATCCGAGAAGCTCGGACTTGACAGATCGATAATCGAGAGGGCTTCGGAGCTCATGGGAGAAGAGCAGCTCGAATTCGAAGAGGCCGTGAGCAGAGTTGAGGCCGATCAGGCGGAGGCAGAGGCGAGACTGGCTGAAGCTGGCAGGGAAAGAGAAGCCGCTCAGGAGGCCATGAGCGAGGCCGAAAAGGAGCTCGCGAAGGCCAGGGCAGAAGCCTCTAAGATCGTTGAAGACGCCCGCAAAAAAGCCGGCGTCATGCTGAGAGATGCGCAGGGCACGATCGACGAGATCACCACTGAGCTGAGAGACATACAGCATAGAAAAAAGAATGCCGGATTCAACGAAGGCCACATAGCCGGAGGGGCTGCCGAAAGCCGCAGGAAGCTCAGACAGGCAGAATCTGCTCTCAGACCGGCTGACGCTCCTAAGGTAGAGACCATACAGACCGGAAAGATGCCTGATCCTGAAGACCTTAAGATCGGAATGAGGGTCAAGTACAAAAAGCTCGACCAGACCGGAGATGTGGAGAGTCTTCCGGATTCGAGGGGCAATTTCCGCATCAGACTCGGATCGATACGCATGACAGTCAACGTGAAGGATGTCGTGATCGCTGAGTCGGAGCCGCAGGGCAACAAGGAGAAGAAACGGGCCAGATACGGCAATATGTCATTCGGCAAAACGAAGAGCGTAAGCACGGAGATCAACCTCATCGGAATGAATCTTGACGATGCCGTTGAAAGGATGAACAAATACATCGATGACGCCTTTCTCGCGGGACTCAAGACTGTCAATATAATTCACGGCAGGGGCTCCGGGATACTCAGAAAGGGCCTGAGAGCCGAACTCAGACACAATAAGCATGTTGAGTCATATAAATCAGCGCCTTATGATCAGGGCGGAGAGGGCAACACCATAGTCACTCTTGTAGACCGTTCATGAGGATATAACAGAAAAAGATATAGAAAGAAGAGCAGGATATGTATATAGTAAGCAGATGCCTCCTGGGATTTGACTGCAAATACAACGGCGGCAATAACAAAAATGATGACGTCATAGAGTTCTGCAGAACTCATGATTATGTTACAATATGCCCTGAGACAGCCGCAGGACTTGCTGTGCCGCGCGAACCGGCGGAGATCGTTCCGATAGACGATGAGTACTTCAAGGTGCTTGACAAATCCGGAAATGATCTTACAAAGGCTTTTGACGAGGGCTCTGAGCTCTCGCTCAATTCTGTGCTCGTCGAGCACGGCTCAAGAAAGCATGGCACATGCAAAATAGAAGGAGCCATACTCAAGGCAAACAGTCCTTCATGCGGGTCGGGAGCCATTTATGACGGAACGTTCAGCGGAAAGCTGACGGGCGGAAACGGCATGTTCACCGACAAGCTCATAGATGCCTGCCTCGAAGAGAGGGCAAACCCTGATATAGAGGCTGAAGACAGAGTGTTCGCGGATGATTTTAAGATCTGCGACGAGAATCATTTCATGAAAGTGTTTGGGGATAAATAATGACAGATTTTAAAGAACTTATAGCTGGATCGATTTACAGCGAAGAACTCGGACTTACCAGAGATGAGATCATCAACATGATCGAGATCCCGGCGGATGAGAAGATGGGAGATTACGCTTTCCCGTGCTTCAGACTGGCGAAGGCACTCCGCAAGGCTCCGCAGATGATCGCTGCAGACATAGCCGCGAAGGCTGCCGGCGCAGAAGCGTTCGCAAAGGTAGAGAACGTCAACGCCTATGTCAATTTCTTCATTGACAGAGCGTATTTCGCCGGAGAGGTGATTGAAGAGGTAGAAAAACGCGGTGCGGACTACGGAAAGTCGGACGGCGGCGCAGGGCGCAGGGTAATCGTGGAGTATTCATCTCCTAACATCGCCAAGCCTTTCCACATCGGCCATATAAGGAGCACGGTCATAGGAAACGCGCTCTACAAGCTTTATGATGCCGTAGGATTTGACGTCGTAAGGATCAACCACCTTGGCGACTACGGCACTCAGTTCGGAAAGATGATCGTTGCCTACCGCAAGTGGGGCAGCGAGGAAGAACTCGCCAAGGAGCCTATCAAGGCGCTGCTCGGCTACTACACAAGATTTCATGAAGAGGCAAAGGAGCATCCTGAACTCGAGGACGAGGCCAGGGAGACTTTTGTCAGGCTTGAGGCGGGCGAAGCCGCGGAGCTCGAACTCTGGGAGAAGTTCAGAAAGCTGAGCCTCGAGGAGTTCAACCGCGTATACGACATGCTGGGCATCACATTTGATTCCTATGCAGGCGAAAGCTTCTACTCTGACAAGATGCCAAGATTCATCCAGGAGCTCAAGGACAAGGGCCTGCTGAAAGAATCTCAGGGCGCGCAGATAGTTGACCTCGAGCCGTACGGACTCGGAGCAGCCATGATCACAAAGTCAGACGGCTCCAGCCTCTACGTTACAAGAGACATCGCTGCGGCCGTATACCGCAAGGAGCATTACGACTTCTATAAATGCATTTACGTTGTTGCTTCGCAGCAGAACCTCCACTTCAAACAGTGGAAGAAGGTACTGGAGCTGATGGGATACGAGTGGGAGAAGGACTGCATCCACGTTCCGTTCGGTCTGGTCAGCCTCTCAGACGGAGACGACATCAAGATGATGTCGACGCGCGAGGGCAGAGTGGTATTCCTCGAAGACGTGCTCAACACTGCAGTCGCCAAGACAGCAGAGATCATGCGCGAGAAAGACGCTCAGGGCGTGGACATCGATGAGGTGTCGAAAGAAGTCGGCATCGGAGCTGTCATATTCCAGGAGCTCTCCAACAACAAGATCAAAGACTACGTATTCTCATGGGACAAGGTGCTCAACTTTGACGGAGAGACAGGTCCGTATGTACAGTACACACACGCCAGAGCTTCGAGCGTTCTGCGCAAGGCACAGGATGCCGGAGTGGATACCGATAATCTTGGAAGCATCGATACCGCATACCTCGGAAGCGACAGCGCTTACACGCTGGCCAAGCTCCTTTACAGAGTGCCTGAGGTAGTAGTGGAAGCTGCTGAAAAATACGAGCCGTCAATAGTTACTCGCCATCTGGTGGATATAGCTCAGTCATTCAACAAGTTCTATCATGATGAGCACATACTGGTTGAGGATGAGGCTGAAAGAAACGCCAAGCTGGCACTCGTAAAGGCGTCAAAGACAGTCATTGCAAACTGTCTGGGACTTCTTGGAATAGCAGCACCTGAAAGAATGTAAGCTGAGCTCCTCCGATAGAAGCCTTTCTTCTGAGCTTTACTGATAGTAAATGTGGGGTGAACAGATATGAAGTTATTGTTGACCACAATCAAATCAGACAACAAACAGTCCGAACTGGCGCTTAAATACCTTTACAGCGTGGTGTGCGACTCTCCGGTCGACGTGAACGTCAAAGTCTACGGCAGTAACGAACTGTATGGCGACATTTTTGAGGACATCACTGCCGGGCAGTACGACATCGTCTATTTCCATGCCGACTGCTTCAACATAAGGCAGCTGAGCAGGGTCGCTGACATGGTAAAGAAGGCCATCCCTAATATCGCCATCATATTCGGCGGCATGGAGGTGTCGTTCGACACGCGCCTGTTCATCAAAAACAACGATTTCGTTGACTATGTGATAAGAGGCGAGGGAGAGAGCGTACTGTTCAACTTTCTTAAGTCTGTTCTCGATTACGAGTTTGACTTCGAAAACATCGCCGGACTCGCATACAGGGAGGGTGATCAGATAGTCGTCAATCCTTATGACGCTCCGGTAGATATGGAGTCGCTGCCTTTCCCTTATGAGAAATTTGAGGCAGGCTCAGGAACCATATATTATGAAACGATAAGAGGGACCTCAGACCGCACTGTTTATTCGCAGTTCCTGCCTAACGCGAGGGTGAGGGCTCTTAGCCTCGGCAGGGTATGCACTGAGCTGAGATACTTCCTCGCGAATGAAGTGCAGCGCGTCGTTTTTCTCGACAAAATGTTCAATTACAACACGGACAGAGCCTACAGGATATTCGAGTACATCATAAACAACGATAACGGCATCACCGCGTTCGAGTTCAACATCGACGGAGACCTGCTCGATGAAGAGACACTGAGGTTGCTTGCCGAAGCCAGGGAAGGCCAGTTCGTGTTCAACATGGATATCGCGAGCACAAACGCGGAAGTGCTGGCCGCATGCGGCAGAGGAGAGAATATCTACCGTCTCATGTATAACACCACCAAAATGCTCCAGAGCGGCAGGGTGCGCACTGAGATCCACGTAAAGGCAGGGCTCCCGCTCGAGAATGAAGCCATGTTTGCACGCTCCTTCAACAAGGCTTACGGACTTGCTGAAGGCATGCCGGTGCACATAGACAGTATATGCATAAGCAAGGGCACCGCCATAAGGGCCGGAGCTCACGACTATGGCTATATATACGCTGCGGAACCTCCTTACGAGGTGATCTCTACAGGCAGTATGTCTGCTGACGATATCCTCCGCATCAAAGGCATAGCGCGTACGGTTGAGCGCTATATAGGCGACGGAGGCTTCTCCGGATCGATCCCTAGAGTGCTCAATGACACGGGCCTCAAGCCATACGATCTTTTCGGAAGGCTTACTGGGTATATCAACAAGAACGGTCTGACAGGAAAGACCCGCAAGAAGGAGCACCTTGCACGCATCCTTTACGCGTATACTGAAGGCCTTTACGAAGATCTTGCGGACTCAGTGAAGCACGAGATCCTTAAAGATGTGATCTATGCTGATCTCGAAGCGATGATCGGCGAAGAAGCCATGAAGAAATTTGACAGAAAAGGCTGGGAACTGGATTGAACGAGACCAGAAACGAAGACAGAATAAGCAAATACCTCTCTCCGCGGATACAGAATATGATGTTCGCGGAGCTTTCACCTGAGTACCTTTCGAGAACGGGCGCGCTTGAGATACTCTCGGGCGTTGCTGTGCCTGTGGGCATCGAAGGCAGTGACGCGAAGGGCGAGATCGATCTTAAGAGCATCGTGCTCAACATGGGCAGGGTGATAGGGGGCGATCCGTACTTTGTGTATGCTGAAAAGTATGCAGAGTTCATAAAGCATGCGACAGGTGACAACGCAGCACCTTTGCTGGTGTCTGAAGGCGCTCATTCCGCTGATATGGGGGATTTCGAGGATGCATGCATGCTCCTGCGCGGAGCTCTGCGCATAGAGCCGAAGTCCAGGGAGGCGATGTATCTCTATGCAAGAGTCTGCAAGGAGATATACGAGAATGAAGCCGCAGACGGGATCGGCGATGAGGAGAAGACAGGCCTTTTCAAGGCGGAGTCATCCGAAACCTTCGAGCTCCTTACAATGATCCACCCGGATTTTGCCATGGGATATTACTTCCTCGGCTACGCGTATCTGAACATGGGACTTTACCTCAAGGCGAAGCTCACATGGCAGGACTTCCTGAAGCACTCAGCAGGCAGTGAGCTGGAGACATACGAAATGGACGATCAGCTGCTCGCATCTCTCAGAGATGAGATATCCGAGCGTGTTGAAGAGCTCGAAGAGCCTGTGGAGATAGAGCTTGGCTGCAACAAAATAATGGGAGGAGACTTTGCAGGCGGCAGGGACACTCTTGCCCGCTTTAAGGAGGGCAGATACTCCGAGTGGTGGCCGCTCTGGTTTTATCTGGGCATTGCGGAATCCTCGCTTGCAAATCCTGAGGCTGCCATCGAGGCATTCAAGAGGGTGCTCAGGCTCTCACCGAGCAACACCGACGCGATGGAAGAGCTCGCAAACCTGTACGAGGCTACAGGCGATACTGAAAACGCCGCTAAGTACAGAAACAAGATCGGCATCGTAAGCCGAAACCTCGAAGCAGAAAAGGCGGACATGTTAAACTGATGAAATGCTTTGACGCGCACAGCGACATCTGGGCCGACGTGACCTGCAAAAGAATGAGAGGAGAGACAAACGTCTTCCACAACCACCATTTTGAGAACATCAGAAAGGGCGGAGTGGAAGGCTCTGTTTTAGTTGTGTGGGTCGATACATACAGCGTTAAGGATGTTGAAAAGAGGACCCACGACATTTTCAGCTGCGTTGCTGACGAGATCAGAGAGACCGGCGACTTCCGCATCGTAAGGACTTATGACGAGATGCTGAGAGCCAGGGAAGATGGCGTCTTCTATGTCTTTATCGGAGTAGAGGGGATGGCATACGCATCCTGTGATGCATCACTGGCAAGACTTGACGAATACTACGACTTCGGCGCCAGGCACGGGATCCTGACATGGAACGAGGAGAACGGATTCGGCCACAGTGCGGTCTCAGGCAGCACTGAAGGCCTGAGCAGCCTTGGAAAAAGAGCAGTGCGCAGAATGATCGAAAGGAAGATGATAGTAGATACTTCTCATCTCAACGAAGCAGGATTCTGGGACATTGCCCGCATTATGGACGGCAGACCGTTCATAGCATCACATTCGAACTGCATGGCTCTCAGTGATCATCCGCGCAACCTCACTGATGAACAGCTGAGAGCGGTACGCGACGCAAACGGCTGTGTCGGCCTGAACACCTGGCATGAGTTTGTCGACAGGGACCATGCAAAGGCGGATATTTACAGACTGGCCGATCATTGCGAGCATATGATAGATGTGATGGGCATAGAACATGTGGGATGCGGATTCGACTTCTGCGACTACCTTGAGGATCCTGACGGTTCGGATTTTTCGGAAGGCGCAGTGAAGGGCCTGGAGGATCCGTCAAAGATCCCGGGTTTCTTTGACATCCTGAGACAGAGGGGAATGCGTGAGGATGAGCTGGAAAAAATCGCTTACGGCAACTTTCACAGAATCATAAGGGAAGTCATAGGATAAATTTAAAATAGGTGTTGACACAGCACTTTGTGTCAACTATAATAATCAAGTCGCATAAAGCGACAGATGTTCCGAGGTAGCTCAATGGCAGAGCAACCGGCTGTTAACCGGTAGGTTGTGGGTTCGAGCCCCACCCTCGGAGCCATTTTTGACACTATAAGCCGGAGTGGTGGAATTGGTAGACACCCGGGACTTAAAATCCTGTGGGTAGTGATACCCGTACCGGTTCGAGTCCGGTCTCCGGTACCACTACAA